>JAZUQI010000245.1:0-3528 GCA_045605625.1 Clostridia bacterium | reverse complement strand
CATGGCCGCCGCGGAAGGGGCGTCTAAGATAGTATATGCTTCATTATACACGCCATTTCCCGAAATTGCAATATATAATTTATGAATTTGCGCTATTTTTATATTTTTCCATGTTTTGTGTGAAATATAAAAAAAGATCTGCACAAATATGTGCAGATCTTTCCAATTCGATATTACGGATTTCCCGATGCCGGAATCCGGAGCGCACGGGTGGCATTCAGCACCGCCAGCACGCAGACACCTACGTCCGCGAACACCGCCGCCCACATACCGCTGATGCCCAAAGCACCGAGCAGCAAAATCGCGCCCTTGGCGCCAAGGGCAAAGGCGATATTCTGATAGACGATTCCCATGGTACGGCGCGCCACCCGGATCGCCCGGACCACACCCCGGGGACTGTCTTCCATGAGCACCACGTCCGCCGCCTCGATGGCCGCATCGCTGCCGATGCCGCCCATGGCCACGCCGATATCGGCCAGGGCCAGTACCGGGGCATCGTTCATGCCGTCGCCCACAAACATCACCTGTTCTTTTTCCTGTTTCCGGGCCAGCACGTTTTCCAGAATACGCACTTTATCCTGGGGCAAAAGCCCGGCGTGCACCTGATCCACCCCGGCAAGCGCTGCGATGCGCTGGGCTTCCCCGGCAGCGTCGCCGGTAAGCATCTGGGTTTCTTTCACCCCCAGGCCCTTCATTTGCTGCACCGCCGCCCGGGCGTTTTCCTTCATTTCATCGGCAATCACAATGCACCCGGCATAGGCGCCGTCCACCGCCACATACACCTTGGTGCCGTTTTCGCCGCAGGGCGTATAGGGCACCTTTTTGTTTTCCATCATCACGCCATTGCCCACGGCCACTTCCCGGCCATCCACCCGGGCCACCAGCCCCTGGCCTGTGATTTCCTGAATATCCTCCACCCGGCCGGGGTCCACCGCCCGGCCATAGGCAGCCTGCAGGCTGCGGCCGATGGGGTGGGTGGAAGCGCATTCCGCATGGGCGGCCAGTTCCAGCAATTCCTGCCGGGAAATTTCGTTTTCCAGAATGCGGCTGACGGCAAAGCGGCCTTTGGTGAGGGTGCCGGTTTTATCCATCAGCACATAATGTACCCGGCTCAGCTTTTCCAGCGCCTGGGAACCTTTCACCAGGATCCCGGCCCGGCTGGCGCCGCCAATGCCGGCAAAGAAGGAAAGGGGCACCCCGATCACCAGCGCACAGGGGCAGCTGATCACCAGGAACGTAAGGGCACGGTACAGCCAGAGGGTGAAGGGAAAGCTGCCATTGAAAAGGAACGTAACCACCGGCGGCACAAGCGCCACCGCCAGCGCCAGATAGCACACCAGGGGCGTGTATACCTTGGCAAACCGGCGCACCGTGTTTTCCGCCGTGGATTTATGCTGGGCGGCGTTTTCCACCAGTTCCAGAATGCGGGAAACGGTGGATTCCCCGAAAGAGGCGGTGGTGCGGATGCGAAGCAGCCCCTGCAAATTCACGCTGCCGCTGAGCACCGCATCCCCTTCCTTCACATCCCGGGGCATGCTTTCGCCGGTGAGGGCCATGGTGTTCAGGGCGGAAAGGCCTTCCTCCACCACCCCGTCCAGCGGCACCTTTTCCCCGGGCTTCACCTGAATGATGCTGCCCGGCTGCACCAGGCTGGGATGCACGTCAGAAAGCTCCTCTTCCCCTTCCAGGTGGGCGCAATCGGGGCGGATATCCATCAGTTCGCTGATGTTGCGGCGGCTTTTGTCCACCGCCCAATGCTCAAATAATTCGCCGATCTGGTAAAACAGCATCACGGCAATGGCCTCAAAATAATCGCCGCTTTTCGTGCCAATGGCCAGGGCAAAGGCCCCCAGGGTGGCCACCGTCATGAGGAAAGTTTCGGTGAACACCCGGCCGTGAAGGATGCTGACCGCCGCTTTTTTCACAATATCATAGCCGATCAGCCCATACAGGGCCCCATAGGCCGCCAGCCGCCCGGCCCCCTGCAAGGGGAGAAAATGCAAAAGAACCAGCCCGGCCGCCGTTGCCAGAATACGAACTACCATGGCCTGATGGCTGTGATGATGGGAATGGGGATGATGATGTTCCATAGCCGTCTCCTTCCGAACCATTCAATGCTTGCTTAATCGTTACGGTTGCAGTATACTGTTTTATGCGGAAAAAGCAAGGCTTTTGCCCAAACCGCTGCCAAAAAGGCGAATAGAATGTCCAAACAGGAGAAAGTGCCATGAAAGCCTTCCACATCCCCCACACCCACGGCAAGCCCCATCATCTGGCGGCCATCCACGATACCCTTTCCGATGCCCAGCCCTTTGAAAAGGCGGCGCTTTTGTTCCGCTGCCTGTCGGATGATGTGCGCATCCGCATTTTCTGGGTGCTGTGCCACCGGGAGGAATGCGTGGTGAACCTGGCGGCGCTGTTGCACCTTTCCAGCCCGGCGGTGGCCCATCATTTGCGCAGCCTGCGGGAGATGGGGCTCATCACCTGCCGCCGCATGGGCAAGGAAGTACATTACCGGGCGGCGGATACGCAGGTGTGCCGCCTTTTGCACCTGATGACGGAGCAGGTGATGGCCCTTTCCTGCCCCCGGGAGGACGGCCCCACCAATCAGGAACTGATTCGGCAGGTGCACGATTATTTGCTGGAGCATTTGCAGGAAAAATGCACCATTGAGGATCTGGCCGCCCATTTCCACCTGAGCCCCACCGCCCTGAAACAGCAGTTTCAAAAAGCCTACGGCACCTCCATCGCCGCCCACACCAAGCACCACCGCATGGAAGCGGCGGCCCATCTTCTGAAAATCACCGATTTTTCCATTTCCGATATTGCAAGGCAAGTTGGCTATTCCAGCCAAAGCCGCTTCACCGAAGCCTTCCAGCAGCAGTATGGCCAGCTGCCCACGGCCTTTCGCAAAGAAAAATAAATTTGCTTTTCATGCATATTTGCCCCACCGCCCTCCTATACTATTTGTGAAATAAACAAGGAGGGGTTCTCAATGATTACCGATAAAATTGCCTTGCTGCTCACCATTGTGGGGGCCATTAACTGGGGCCTGATCGGCATTTTCCAGTTTGACCTGGTGGCCTATATTTTCGGCGGCCAGGGGGCGCTGCTCAGCCGCATCGTGTACACCCTGGTGGGTGCCGGCGGCCTGTGGTGCATTTCCCTTTTATTCCGGGACCGGGATGTAGTGAAAGCCTAAAAAACGAAATGAAAAGCTTCGTATGCGATAACATACGAAGCTTTTTTGCTTATGCGCTTTTTTTCATCCAGGGCAGGGCCTTTTCCAGGGCCATCACCAGCAAAGGCACCAGCACAATATGCAGCGCAATGCCGGGCAGGGCATTGGTAAACGCCCCGGCCAGGAACGCCGCCCAGGTGAACGCCGCACCGGCAGCGCCGCTCATCAGGGCCCGGGCTACGCCCCACAGAATGCGGCCCCCCAGCATGGCCCCAACCAGGGCCAGGTAGATGAACCGTTTTTGTTTGGGCAGCGCCCGGTACAAGGCCCCGGCAATCAGCCCATAG
>JAZUQI010000244.1:0-2923 GCA_045605625.1 Clostridia bacterium | reverse complement strand
CGCCATGGGGGTGCAGGTAAGCTGCCTGCCCACAGCCATCCTTTCCACCCACACCGGGGGCTTTACCGGCTACACCTTCCGGGATTTGACCAGGGATATGGAGCCCTTCTTCCGCCACTGGCAGAAGGAAGGCTTTCGCTTCCAGGCGCTGTACACCGGATATCTGGGCAGCTTGGAGCAATTGGAAATCGTGGGCCGGTTCCTGGATGCATTCCAGACGAAAGAAAACCTCACCCTGGTGGACCCGGTGATGGGGGATCATGGGGTGTTGTACAGCCGGTTTGACGATCAGATGGTGCAGGGCATTCGGAGGCTCTGCCAGCGGGCGGACGTGATTGTGCCCAATATGACGGAAGCGGCGTTTTTGACCCATACGCCCTACCGGCCGGAGTTGAAGGATGAAAAAGAAATTCTGCGCCTGTGCGAACAATTGATGCAGCTGGGCCCGAAAAAAGTGGTGCTGACGGGCATCCGGCCCAGGGAAGGGCATCTGGGGGCCGCCTGCTTTGACGGAAAGAAGCTGCACATCTATGCGCCGCCCCATGTGCCCAAGCAGTATGACGGCACGGGGGACGTGTTTGCCTCGGTGCTGCTGGGGGGCCTGATGCAGGGGGATACGCTGGAAATGGCCATGCAGCGTGCGGCGGATTTTACCAGGCTGTGCGTGGAAAAAAGCCTGGCAAACGGCACGGATATGCACCACGGGGTGGATTTTGAAATGTGCCTGCACGAGCTGATGCACATGATGGAGAAAAAATAAACGGCTGCATTCCAAGTGGAAGCGCAGCCGTTTTTGATTGGAAAAAATTATTCTTCGGTGGGGATGATTTCGGGGGCCTCTTCCAGTTCTGCTTCTTTTTGCAGAATCAATTGGGAGATGCCTTCCCGGAGGGCGTACATATCTTCCAGGGAAAATTCCCGGGCATCGTGCAGCATATCGGCCACCTTAGGCTTGCCGATTTCGCTGAGGGTTTTCACCAGTTTATCAGCCACATCCGCCACGGTGGATTTGGCCTGCTGAAAGATGGGTTCGCCCTTCTTGGCGAACTGATCCACCGCCACCTGTGCCTTTTCCACACCGGTGGCCACGGCGCCCAGGCTGGCCTTGATCACTTTCTCAATTTCCTTGCAAATTTCTTCCATGCTGGCATCGCTCCTTACTTCAATGAAAATAGATTGCCCTTGGCAAGAAAAGAATATGCTTTGTTTGGGGGCAGCTTTATAAAAATATTATGGCAGAGAATGCAAAGAAAGGCAAGGGAAAAAATCGCAACCGGGCAGAAAAACATCGTTTTTTTGTGGAGATTGGTGGAAAAATGCCCTTGACAGAGGGGGCCATTATGCGTACAATATATATGATCGGCTGAAAAGTTTGCCCCATTTTGTGGGGTGGATGGGCTGTTTTCGGATACATTGCTTCTGGTTTATTTAGCAGGCGTTTTGCCGCTTCAGCATATGGGGTGTTCTTTTGACGTGCACCCGGGTGTGTTTTAGTTGTAAAGTTTCTGTGTACCGGTTCATGGTATCGAAATACAGCTTTGCCGTGCGAAAACGGCTTTTTTTCGTGCGGTTTTTCACTGGCATAGAATGAAAAAAATTTGAGAGAAGAGAGAGCGAAAGGAGGATGCCCGTGGATTTTGTTTGGATTATTCTGGCTGCCATCGTGGGGATTTTCATTGGTGTGCTGGCCGGATACATGTATCGCAAAAATATGGCTGAAAAGAAAATCGGCCGTACCGAGGAATATGCGAAAAAGCTGCTGGATGATGCCACCCGGAAAGCGGATGACAAGAAAAAAGAAATGCTGCTGGCAGCAAAAGAAGAAATTTTGCACCTGAAAACCGAACTGGATAAGGAAATCCGCACTAGGCGTGCGGAAATTCAGCGGTCTGAACGCCGCACCATCCAGCGTGAAGAAACGCTGGATAAGCGGGAAGAACAGCTGGATAAGCGCCGGGATAATCTTTCCGAAAGGGAAGATGCCCTGAACCTGAAGTTCCAGAACGCCCAGAAGATTGAAGACGAGGCCAACGAACTGAAGCAAAAGCAGGTGGCGGAGCTGGAACGCATTGCCACCCTCACCCAGGACGAAGCCCGGCAAATCATTATTGACCGTGTGCAGAAGGATGCTTTCCACGATGCCGCCGCCACCGTGCGGGATATTGAAAGCAAGGCCAAGGAAGAGGGCGAAAAGAAAGCCCGGAATATCATTGCCCTGGCCATCCAGAAATGCGCTGCGGATCATGTGGCGGAAAGCACCGTTTCCGTTATCAACCTGCCCAACGATGATATGAAGGGCCGCATCATTGGCCGTGAAGGCCGCAACATCCGGGCGCTGGAAACCGCCACCGGTGTGGATTTGATCATTGACGATACCCCCGAAGCGGTGATTGTTTCCGCTTTCGATCCTGTGCGGCGTGAAATTGCCCGCCTGGCCATCGAAAAGCTGATTATGGACGGCCGTATCCACCCTGCCCGCATTGAAGAATGCGTGGAAAAGGCCAAGAAGGAAGTGGATAACCAGATCCGTGAAGCTGGGGAACAGGCTGTGTTTGAAACCAACCAGCATGGCATTCATCCCGAACTGGTGAAGCTGCTGGGCCGGATGCGTTACCGCACCAGCTATGGCCAGAAGGTGCTGAAGCCCTCCATCGAAGTGAGCCATCTGGCAGGCCTCATGGCCGCCGAACTGGGCGCCGATGTGGCCCTGGCCAAGCGTGCCGGCCTGCTCCACGATATCGGTAAGGCTGTTGACCACGAACAGGAAGGCACCCACGTGTCCCTTGGCGGCGAGCTGGCCCGCAAGTACAACGAAAGCCCCGATGTCATCCATGCCATCCTGGCCCACCACAACGATGTGGAACCCCAGACCGTGGAAGCCGTGCTGGTGCAGGCGGCGGACGCTATCAGCGCTGCCCGTCCC
>JAZUQI010000243.1:0-7725 GCA_045605625.1 Clostridia bacterium | reverse complement strand
ATGGTGCCCATCATTATGCTCACCGCCAAAGGGGAGGAAGTGGATAAGCTGCTGGGCTTTGCCCTGGGGGCGGATGATTACATCGTAAAGCCCTTCTCCCCCAGGGAGATCGTTTCCCGGATTCAGGTGATTTTCCGGCGCTTGAACCAGATGCAATCCCAGCCGGAAAAGAATATCCTGACGGTGGGAAACACCACCATTGATCTCAAATGTTACGAAGTGACGGTGGAAGGGGAAAAGATGCTGCTTTCCCCCAAGGAAGTGGAAATACTGCACCTGATGGCTTCCCATCCCCGGCAGGTGTTCACAAGGGAACAGCTGCTGGACAACATCTGGGGCTTTGATTTCAACGGGGACAGCCGGGTGGTGGATACCAGCATCAAGCGCATCCGCAAGAAGCTGCCGGAAAGCACGGATGTGATGCTCAAATCCGTGTACGGCGTGGGGTATAAGGTGGAGGTGCGGGAGGATGCCTAAATGGTCGTCCTATCTGACAAGGTTTGTGCTGCTGCTGATTTTGTGCATTCTGGTCATCAGCGTGTTTTCCTTCGGGCTGAGTGCCTATTTCTTTTCCCAGGCCACCCGGGATGCCCAGTTTGCCCTGCTGAAAGAAAACGCCCGGAATGCCGGATACCTGCTGGAAGGCTATGCCAAGGGGGATCTGAGCCGGGAGGCGCTGGTGGAAATTGTGAATTTGCCCATGCATTCCGATGGGCTTTTTTACCTGCTGATGGATGAAGAGGGGCAGGTGCTGGCCTATACGGAAGGGGCGGTGCCCTACCTGGCCTCTTCCTCCGCCCGGATGCTGAAGGAAGCCATCACCGATGAAGAGGGCACCATCATTCCCAGCGGCACCAATGGCAAGGCGGCCATGGTGGGGGGCAGTAAGGTGGAGGAAGGCTATGTGTTTGCCGGCCGGCCCACCCAGCTGAGCCAGGGCACGGAAGTAAGCTTCCGCATGCGCCTGATGCTGAGCCTGATTACGGTTTTGTGCCTGATATTGATTTTATCCACCTTCTTTGCACGGAAAGTATCCCGTCCGGCCCGGCTGATTACCGAAACCGCCGGCCGGCTGATTGAAGGGGATGCGGTGGAGGTGCCGGAGGATATGCCGGGGCAGGAAATGCGGGAAATTGCCCGGGCCTTTAACCACATGAGCGCCACCATTGCCCGCACCATACGGGAGTTGAAATTTGAAAAAGAAAACATGAACCTGGTGCTGGAAGGGCTGAACGAAGGGGTGGTGGCCGTGGATGCAAACGGCACCTTCCTGCATGTGAACACCGCCGCCCGGGAAATGCTGGGCCCGGACAGCCCGGAATTTCAGGCGCTGGTGAGTGCCCTGCAAGGGGAGGAAACGGAAGGGCGCATTCTGAAGGGCCAGCAGATTTTGCATTATGTGATCAGCCAGCTGCCCGGGGATGAAGAGGAAAATTTCCGGGGCCGGGTGGCCCTCATCCGGGATGTGACCCAGGAAGAGCATCTGGAACGCACCCGGCGGGATTATGTGGCCAATATTTCCCACGAATTGCGCACGCCCCTGGCCTCCATCCGGGGGCTGGCGGAAGGGCTGCGGGACGGCGTGGTGACGGAAGAAAATGATAAACAGCGGTATTAC
The DNA here is from genome assembly GCA_045605625.1 of Clostridia bacterium. GTDB lineage: Bacteria > Bacillota > Clostridia > Christensenellales > Aristaeellaceae > RUG563. The sequence goes on along the minus strand of JAZUQI010000243.1, from coordinate 6,107 downwards.
CAGATCATCACCGGGGAAGTGACCAGGCTGTCCCGGCTGGTGAATGATTTACTGGAGCTTTCCTCCCTGCAATCCAACCCGGCCTCCTTTGAAATGGAAAAGGTGGACCCCAATGAGCTGATCTGGGAATTGCACGACAGGAACGTGCGCCTGTTTGAAAAGGCAGGCATTCGTTTCCTTTGCGAAATGCCGGAAGGGGAATTGCCCATGATCCTCAGCAATGAGGACAGGCTTTCCCAGGTGCTGACCATCTTCCTGGATAACGCCCGGAAGTTCACCGGGGAAGGGGGCACCGTGGCCCTTGGGGCAACCCAAGCGGAAAACGGCGTTTCCTTTTATGTACGGGATACCGGCATCGGCATGGATGCGGAAACGGTGAAAATGGCCTTTGAACGCTTTCATCAGGGGGAAGCAGGCCGCAGCAACAAGGGCAGCGGCCTTGGCCTTTCCATTGCAAGGGAAATTTTCAAAAAAATGGGCGTGGAAATTCAGGTGGAAAGCCAGCCCGGCAAGGGCAGCACTTTCCGCTTTGTGATTCCACATCAGGCATAATTTCGTTGTTTCATTTTTCGGGGAAATATGCTATACTATTTCTATATCCGCTTTAGAAAGGTTGGAACGCTTCAATGTTTGGAAAATGGGCCAATAATTATTATTACGGCAAAAGCGGCAAGGGGGATTTCCGCAAGGATGATTTGCCCCAGAACCGCTGGCAGTTGTTTTGGGATATGCTGCGCACCCGGCTGTCCGGCCTGTGCCGGCTGAATTTGATGGTGTTTGCGGCGTGGCTGCCCCTGATTATCCTGACGGCGTATTGCGTTTTGCATGTGCTGGATGGGCTGGCCGTGATTTCCGTGTATGAGCATTACCTGGCCACCGGCGAACTGGGCGAACATTTGACTTTGGAAAAAGTGGCCCAGCTGGAAGCCATGATGGGGGATATGGACAGCGCCCAGCTGCTGCTTGGCATCATCCAGAACCAGCTGACCATCTTCTGCCTGGGCTGCATTCCCTGCATTGCCATCACCGGCCCGGTGCAGACGGGCCTGGCCTATGTGACCCGGAACTGGGCCCGGGATGAACATGCCTTTGCCTGGGGCGATTTCAAAGACGCCGTGAAGGCCAACTGGAAGCAGGGCCTGGTCATTTCCTTCATCACGTCCCTTTTGCCCATCATTGTCTACACCAGCTACACCTACTACGGCCAGATGGCCACAACCCAGGGCGTATTTTTCCTGGTTCCCCAGATGCTGGTAATCACCATGAGCCTGGTGTGGATGCTGGGGCTGACGTTTATGTACCCCATCATTGTTTCTTACGAAGTGAAAACCCTGGGCGTTATCAAAAACGGCCTGACGCTGGCCATTGCCCGGCTGCCCCAGACTGTGGGCATCCGGCTGATTACCCTGGTGCCGGCGCTGATTGCCGTGGCGGTGTTTTACTTCACGTTCTCGGAACTGGCCCTTGTGGTGCTGGCCTTCTATTACATCCTGATGGGCTTCACGCTGGTGCGCTTCATTTTCGCCAGCTTCACCAACGGCGTGTTTGATAAGTATATCAACATCCACATGGAAGGCGTGCAGGTGAACCGGGGCCTGGCCACGGACCTGGATGAGGATGACGACGAAGAAGAAACGGAAGAAACGTCCCTTTCCGAATAAGAAGGAAAGCCTTTGGCAAAACTGCATACATCGGTGTTGCAACCGAAATTCACGGGCGGCCTGCAAAATACGGGTCGCCCCTGATGTATGCGGAGGGATGGGATGAAGCCGTTATCCCCGGAAGAAAGGCTGAAATATGAAGTGGCCCGGGAAACGGGCCTAATGGAAAAACTGATGGAAGTTGGCTGGGCCGGCCTTACAACCGCCGAAAGCGGCCGCATCGGCGGCCTGGTGGGGGCCCGGAAAAAGATACGAAAGGAAACGTGAATGCATGTACCAATCCTTTGCCGGGGTGTATGATGCCTTGATGGCGCAGGTGGATTATGCCGCCTGGGCCCGGCATTATGATGCGCTGATGCAGCTGTGCCAGGTGAAAAAAGGGGCCAAGTGCGTGGAATGCGCCTGCGGCACCGGCAGCATCACCCTGCCCCTGAAAAAGATGGGCTATCAGATGACGGGGGTGGATCTTTCGGAAGAAATGATTGCCATCGCCATGGAACGGGCCCGGAAGGAAGGGCAATGGATTCCCTTCATCCGCCAGGATATGTGCGCCCTTTCCCTGCCCCGGAAAACGGAGTGCATCCTGTGCACCTGCGATGGGGTGAATTACCTGACCAGCCCGGAAAAAGTGCAGCAGTTTTTTGCCGCCGCCTTTTCGGCCCTGAAGCCCGGCGGCGCATTGATTTTTGACGTATCCTCCGAATACAAACTGAGAAACACCCTGGGCAATCATACCCTCACCTGCGATGAAGAGGATTTTGCCTATATCTGGCACAATCGCTTCCGGGAGGATAAGGCCTGCGTGGAGATGGCCCTGTCCATTTTCCGAAAGCGGCCGGACGGTGCCTTTGACCGCATTGAAGAAACCCAAACCCAGCGGGCCCATACCGCCGGGGAACTGAAAACATGGCTGGAAAATGCAGGCTTTCATCAGGTGCAGCTCTTTGGCAATCAGCGCATCACCCCGGCCCGGGCAAACGATGAACGGCTGCATATTTGCGCCCGAAAGCCTCTTGCGTAATGGGGCAAAATAGGGCATAATGGGAAGTACAAAGGGGGCAGGAAAGATGTATCAGGCCTTGTATCGGGTGTGGCGGCCCAAGAAATTTTCCGATATGGTGGGGCAGGAAAGCATTGTCCGTACGTTGACCAATCAGGTCAGCTCCGGGCGTATTGCCCATGCCTATTTGTTCTGCGGCAGCCGGGGCACCGGCAAAACCAGCGCTGCCAAGATCATGGCCCGGGCCATCAACTGCGAAAACCCGCAAAACGGGGATCCCTGCGGCGAATGCGCCTCCTGCAAAACCATCGAAAGCGATGCCTCTTTTGACGTTTATGAAATGGACGCTGCCAGCAACAGCCGGGTGGAAGAAATCCGGGAACTGCTGGAGAAGGTGGATTATCCGCCCCAGTTCGGCAAATATAAAGTGTATATTATCGACGAAGTGCACATGCTGTCCAACTCGGCCTTCAATGCCCTTTTGAAAACATTGGAAGAGCCGCCGGAATACATGGTGTTCATCCTGGCCACCACGGAACCGCAAAAACTGCCCTCCACCATTCTCTCCCGGTGCCAGCGGTATGACTTTGGCCGCTTCACCGAAAGCCAGATTGCCGGGCATTTGCAGAAAGTGGCCCGGGAAAGCGGCGTGGAGGCGGAGGAGGAGGCCCTTTCCCTCATCGCCCGGGCGGCGGAAGGGGGCATGCGCGATGCCCTTTCCATTCTGGATATGTGCATGGGCGGCGGCGAAACCGTGACGGAAGAAAACGTGCGCAGCGTGCTGGGCACGGCGGATAAGGCCTTCATGTTCCGCTTCAGCGATGCCCTCTGCGAAAAAGAGGGGGGCGAAGCCCTGCGGCTGATTGACCGGATGATGATGGACGGCCGGGACGTGCAGGTGTTTCTGAAGGATTTATCGGCCCATTTGCGGCTTTTGATGGCCGCCCGGCTTTGCGGTGCGGATGAAAGTATCCCTGGGCTGTCCGGGGAGGCTGGCAAGCGCTATGCCGCCCAGAGCCAGAAATTTTCCCAGCAGCGGCTGCTGCGTGCCCTGGAAATGTGCATGAAGGCGGAGGCGGATACCAGGTGGGCCTCATCCGGGCGCAGCGTGCTGGAAATATTCGCCCTGCGTGTATGCGAACAACCCGAGGAAAGGGATTATGAAGCGCTGCTGGAGCGCATCAGCGAACTGGAACTGAAAATAGAGGAACTGGAAAAGCGGGGCGTGGCAGCCCCGGCCCAGGCGGCGGAATTTACGCCGAAAATTCCCAAGCGCACCGAAAAGGCGGCCCCTTCCCCCATCCCGGAAACCCCGGTGCCGGAAGGAACCAAGCCCCCCAAGGATGTGTGGAACGATGCGCTGAAAGTGCTGCGCCGCAATGCGCCCATGGTGTTCGGCCCCCTGAGCCGGGCCAAGTACGGCGGCTATCAGGATGGGCTGTACCGGGCTCAGTTCCCCAAGGATGAGGAATTTTTTGTGCAGATGCTGCAAAGCCCGGAGCGGCGCAAGCTGGTGGAGGATGCCCTGAACCAGTCCGGCGGCGTGCAGGCCCGGTTTGAGGCGGTGCTGGATGTGCCCAAGGCCGATCCCCAGGCTCAGAAAATGGCGGAAAACAACCTGGATGCCCTCATCGATACCTTCGGCCGGGATAAAATTCAGGTGGAAGAGTGAAGGGAAATTCGGAATTCAGAATGAAGAATTATGAATTTAGAGAGATGACAATTTCCCAAACTGCTTTGCAATTTGCCCCCTTTCCATAAGGGGGCTTTTTTACACCTCATCCGTCCGCCTTTGGCGGCCACCTTCCCCTCCAGGGGAAGGCCTTTGGGGTGTGTCAGCAAGAGAAAGTGATTTGCCATCCTTCATTTACATCAGAACGCTCTCAATTTTTCATTCTTCATTCTTCATTCTTAATTCTTAATTCCTTTCGCAATGCCCCTTGTGGGGGCGTGGGGGCAAAGCCCCCAAAGGTCTCTCTTTGCTCAATTTTCCCTTTTCAAGCAGAGCAAAATCAGGTATAATGGGAATATCAAAATGGGAAAGGATGCGCTTATGCCGGAACAGCTGGAAGCGATTGTGGAAGAAACGGTTTTCCGCAACGAGGAAAATGGATATTCCGTGGTAGAAGTGCGCACAGGCCGGGCGAATATAACGGCGGTGGGCATTCTGCCTGCTTTGGCTGCCGGGGAGCAGGTGATACTCACCGGGCATTATGTGGAGCATCCCCAATACGGCAAGCAATGGAAGGTGGAAAGCTGCGAAATATGCAAGCCCTCCACCCTGCTTGGCATTGAAAGATATCTGGGCAGCGGCCTGATTCGGGGCGTGGGCCCGGCCACGGCCCGGCTGATTGTGCAGCAGTTTGGCAAGCGCACCCTGGATATCATGAGCGAAACGCCGGAAAGGCTTACCGAAGTGCCGGGCATTGGCAAAAAGCGTGCGGCCCAGCTGGGCCAGGCGTTTCTGGAGCAGTATGCCGCCCGGGAAGCCATGGTGTTTTTGCAAAGCTACGGGGTGCCCCCCTCCCTTGCGGTGAAAATCAGCAAGCGTTACGGGGCGGATGCCCAGCGGAAAATCCGGGAAAACCCCTACCGGCTGATTGATGATATTGAAGGGGTGGGGTTCCTGACGGCGGATCGGATCGCCCTGACCCTTGGCATTGCCAGGGACAGCGAATACCGCCTGCAATCGGGCCTGAAATATGTATTGATGGAAGCGGCAAACGGTGAAGGGCACACGTACCTGCCCAAGGAAATGCTGCTTTCCCATGCGGCGCAAACCCTGCGGGTGAACCCGGGGCTATTAACCCGGCCGCTGGATACGCTGCTTTTTGCCCGGGAAATTGTGGCCTTTGATGTGGAAGGCATGGAGGCCATGATGCTGTCCGCCTATTATTTTGCGGAAAAGGAAACGGCCCATTACCTGAAACTTCTGCTTAGCCGGAAGAAGGAAAAGGCGGATGCCACGCTGGAAAAGCGCATCCGGCAGTTTGAAAAGGAGCATGCCATTTCCTTCAGCGATAACCAGCGCAAGGCCGTCCGGGAGGCGCTGCAAACGGGGCTGATGGTGATCACCGGCGGCCCCGGCACCGGCAAAACCACCATCATTAACTGCATATTGTCCCTTTTGCAGGGCAGGGTGCTGCTGGCGGCACCCACGGGCCGGGCAGCCAAGCGCATGAGCGAGGCCACCGGCCACGAGGCCAAAACGCTGCACCGGCTGCTGGAATTTTCCGGGGACGAGGGAAACTTCCAGCGCAACGAAGAAAACCCGCTGGATGCGGATTGCGTGATTGTGGACGAAATGAGCATGGTCGACGTGTTTCTGATGCGCAGCTTGCTGCGGGCCATCCGCAGCGGCACCCGTCTGATTCTGGTGGGGGACGCCGACCAATTGCCCTCCGTGGGGGCCGGCAATGTGCTGGGGGATATCCTTGCAAGCGGCG
>JAZUQI010000242.1:0-8740 GCA_045605625.1 Clostridia bacterium | reverse complement strand
CCGGCAGCCGATGCTTACGTTCTTTCGCTGAATATCCCCCATATTGTTGAGGGTGGCTTTTTTCACCGTGACCCCTTCAAATTCCACCGGGGATACATGGGCAAGGGGGGTGAGTTTGCCGGTACGGCCCAATTCCCAGGTAACGTTTTCCAGGGTGGCGGTGCTTTCTTCGGCGGCGAACTTATAGGCCACCGCCCACCTGGGGAATTTATCCGTATAGCCAAAGGCGGTACGGGTTTGGGTATCCATCACTTTGATGACGGCGCCGTCGATGAGGTAATCCAGCTGGGGCCGGGCGGCCTCAATCTGATGCAAAAGGGCATACACCGCTTCTCTTGTATTGGCCGTTTCAAAATAGGGGCTCACTGGGAAACCCTGTTCCTTCAAAAAAGCGAGCATGCCGGTTTGCTCCGTATAGGGGGCATTTTCGATGGTGCCCACCTGATAGAAAAAGGCGGACAGCTTCCGGGCGGCAGTCACGGCAGGGTCCAGATTTCGCAGGGCCCCGGCGGCGGCATTCCGGGCGTTTTTCAAAGGCTCTGCCGCCGTTTCGTTGTATTTTTCCAGGGTGCTGAGCCGCATGATGCATTCGCCCTGCACTTCCATTTTGCCCTGCCACGGAATGGACAGGGGCACCCCCTGCACCGTGCGTGCCTGGGGCAGGATGGCTTCGCCCACTTCACCGTTTCCCCGGGTGGCGGCCTGGATGAGCTTGCCGTTTTCGTAGGTCAGGTTCAGGGTAAGGCCATCGAACTTATATTCAATGCCATAGGTGAGGGGCGGCAGGCCGTCTTCCCGGGCGTGCAGTTTTTCGGTGCGGTCAAACCACTGGGAAAGTTCCGCTTCCGATTGGGCCTTATCCATGCTCCACAGCCGGGAAATATGCCGGTGTTCCGCAAAGGCGGAAAGCGGTGCGCCGCCCACCCGATGGGAAGGGGAATCGGGCAGCACAATGCCGGTTTCCTTTTCCATTTCCAGCAGCCGGTTATAAAGCGCATCCCATTCCTTATCGGAAATCAAAGGGTTATCCAGCACATAATAGGCGTGGGCCGTTTTATTCAAATAATCCACCAGTTCCTGCATGGAAGAAAATGCCTGCATTTCAGCATCCCTCTTTCTTTCAGGTTTCAATTTTTACAATGGGCGCAATGGCCAGGGAAAATTCCCGTGTGCCATAGGCGGTGAAGGCAATCAGAATGCGTGCATCGGCCCCGGTGCCCATCACCTGCTGCACGGTGCCCTCGCCGAACTTGCGGTGCAGCACCTTATCCCCGGCCTTGAACAGGGTGGGGGAAGTGGGCAAACTGCGGGCGGCAGAGGGGGCAAAGCCCTTTTGCACCCCGGGAATATTCAGGGCAGAAGGCCGGGAGACGGCCATGCCGGGGGTGCCGAAAGAAAGGCTTCGGGGCGGCCGCTGGGCCGGGGCAGGGGATGGGGATGAGGGCCTGGAGGCCCATTCTTCCTGAATCAGCCGGCCGGGAATTTCCTTCAAAAAGAGGGAAGGGGCGTTGTGGGTGATCTGGTTATAGAGCATGCGCCGCCTTGCAAAGGAAAGGTACAGCCGCTTTTTGGCCCTTGTGATGCCCACGTAGCAGAGCCTACGCTCTTCCTCCATTTTGTTTTCTTCGGTGATGGAGCGCATGGAGGGGAAAATGCCTTCTTCCATGCCGCAAAGGAACACATCATCGTATTCCAGGCCCTTGGCGGAGTGGAGCGTCATGAGGGTGACGTACTGGGGGGCGTCCTCCTGCCTGTCCAGGTCAGTAACCAGGGAAACATTTTCCAGGAAGGCTTCCAGGGTTTTTTCTGCGCTCTGGTTTTCAAATTCTTTGGCGGCCCCGGCAAATTCCATCAGGTTTTCCAGCCGGGTTTGGGCTTCGTCGCTGCCTTCGATTTCAAACTGGGCTTTGAGGCCCGTTTCATCCAGCATTTTTTCCACAAATTCCGCAAGGCCCATGCTTTCCTTCATCAGGGTGAGCTGCATAAGCAAGGTGGAAAAAGCGGCAATGCTTTTCCGGGAGCGGCTGGACAGGCTTTCCGGCGGCGCTGCCAGAACGGAAAACAGGGGCAAATCTTCCTCCCGGGCGTATTCCTGCAAGGCGGCCACGGTGGTATCGCCGATGGAGCGCTTGGGGGTGTTGATGATCCTGGTGAGGGATACGTCGTCCGCCGGGTTTACAATCACCCGAAGGTAGGCCAGCGCATCCTTTACTTCTTTGCGGTCATAGAACTTGGTGCCGCCAAACACCCGGTAGGGGATGCCGCTGCGCATGAACATTTCTTCCAGCACACGGCTTTGGGCATGGGTGCGGTAAAGAACGGCAATTTCGGAAAAATCTTTCTGCATTTTTTGCAGTTTTTTGATGGTAACGCAAATCCATGCCGCTTCTTCCCGTTCATCCCCGGCGCTGAAGAGGCGAATTTTTTCCCCTTCTTCTTCCTCCGTCCATAGGGCCTTTTCCTTGCGGCCGGTGTTGTGGGCAATCACCTGATTGGCGGCATCCAGAATATTGGAGGTGGAGCGGTAATTCTGCTCCAGTTTGATGACGGTGGCATCGGGAAAATCCGTTTCAAAATCCAGAATGTTGCGGATATCCGCCCCGCGCCAGCCGTAGATGGATTGGTCATCATCCCCCACCACGCACAGGTTCCGGCTATATTGGGTTAAAAGCCGCACGAAGGTGTATTGGGCGGCGTTGGTATCCTGATATTCGTCCACATGCACGTGGGTGAACTTTTGCCGGTAATATTCCAGTACCGGGGGATGTTCCACAAATAATTGCAGGGTGCAAAGCAGAAGATCATCAAAATCCAGCGCATTGGCGTTATGCAGCCGCTCTTCATAATAGCGCATAATATCGTGAATTTGCTGGGAACGGAAATCCCGGGGGCTTTGCTGGAACCATTCATCGGGGGAGAGCATTTTATTCTTCGCATCACCGATTTTTGCCTTGATTTCCCGGGGCGGCAGCTGCTTTTCATCGTAATGGAGGGCCTTCAAAGCATCCTTGATCACCCGGTTCTGGTCATCGTCATCATAGATGGTGAAGGAACGCTGATAGCCGATTTTTTCAATATCCCGCCGCAAAATGCGCACGCAAACAGAATGGAACGTGCCCAGCCACATTTCCTCCACATCGCTGCCCACCAGCCTTGTAACCCTCTCCTTCATTTCCCGGGCGGCTTTGTTGGTGAACGTCAGGGCCAGAATATGCCAGGGGGCCACGCCGCTTTCGATGAGGTTGGCAATACGGTAGGTGATGGTGCGGGTTTTGCCGCTGCCGGCACCGGCCAGAATCAACACCGGGCCGGAAAGGGTTTCGGCGGCTTTGCGCTGCATGGGGTTAAGCTGGGCTAAATTCATGGTGTTCCTCTTTCATGCAAAATGCTTCAATAAATGGCCATAATAACCTACAATAATTATAGCATATTTTCGCCGCAAAAAAAAGCAGGGCGGATAAAAATTCCGCCCTGGATGAAGGGATTCTTTTCAGGCTTTGGCCTTCTGGCCGATTTTGTTTTCCGTGCCGTTTTTCAGCCGCTGCAGGTTGCTGCGATGGCGCCAGAAGCCAAGAAGCGCCAGTACCAGCGCCCATACCCCGAAGGGCCAGAAACCGGCCGTTACGGAAACCAGCAGGAAGAAAAGGGAAAGCATGGTGAGGCTGCCCAGGGAAATATACCGGGTGAAGTAAATCACCGCCAGGCAAATCACAATGGCAACAAGCCCCTGCCAGAAGAAGGTGAACACCAAAATGGCGGCGGAGCAGGCAATGCCCTTGCCGCCCTTGAAGCCGAAAAACACGGGCCAGTTATGCCCCAGCACCACAAACAGCCCGGCCACCATGGCCCCGTTGAGGCCCAGCAACAGATGGCCGATGCCCACCGCCAGGGAGGCCTTGATGAAATCCCCCAGAAACACGATGGCGCCGCCTTTCAGGCCCAGCACACGCAGGGCGTTGGAGGCCCCGGTGTTCTTGCTGCCTTCGGAGCGGATATCGTGGCCCTGCCGGGAGGCCACCAGAATGCCGGTGGAAAAGCTGCCCAGCAGGTAAGCAATCACAGCGCAGAGGATGTATTTCAAAATCATGCCTTATTCTCCTCCTTCTTCTTTTCCCGCAGCAGGAAGCGGATGGGGGTGCCCTCAAAGCCAAAGGCCTTGCGGATGCAGTTTTCCAGATACCGCTGATAGGAGAAGTGCATCAGTTCTTCGTTGTTGATAAACAGGGCGAAGGTGGGGGGGCAGGTGGCAGGCTGGGTGGCGTAATAGATTTTCAGCTTGCGGCCGCCCATCATGGGGGGCTGCAGGGCCATCTGGCATCGCCCAGCACATCGTTCAGGGCGCCGGTGCCAATGTGGCGGCAGGCCTGCTCATACACCTTATTCACTTCCGGCAGCACACTGGTGGCCCGCTGGCCGGTGAGGGCGGAAATGAACAGAACCGGGGCGTAATCCATGAATTTCAAATCTTCCAGCACTTGCTTTTTGTATTTTTCAAAGGTGCCGGTTTCTTTTTCCAGGGCGTCCCATTTGTTCACGATCACCACGGCGGCCTTGCCTTCTTCATGCACCATGCCGGCAATGCGGGCATCCTGCTCCGTCACGCCTTCCTGGGCATCAATCAGCATCAGCGCCACATCGCACCGCTTGATGGCGGCAATGGAGCGCAGCACGCTGTAGCGTTCCAAAGAGGCATCTTCAATGGCCCGCTTGCGGCGGATGCCGGCGGTATCGATGATGTTGTACCGGGTGCCGTCAGGGCCGGTGAATTCGGTATCGATGGCGTCTCTTGTGGTGCCGGGGATATTGGACACCATGGTGCGGTCCTGCCCAAGCAGGCGGTTCACCAGGGAGGATTTGCCCACATTGGGGCGGCCCACTACGGCCAGCTGGATTACGTGGTTTTCTTCGTCATCTTCCTCATCTTCCGCTTCGGGGAAGTGGGATACGATTTCGTCCAACAGATCGCCCAGCCCCAGCATATTCACCGAGGAAATGCCGATGGGATCCCCCAGGCCCAGGGCGTAAAATTCATAGCGCACATCTTCCAGGCCGCTGTGATCCAGCTTATTCACCACCAGAATCACCGGCTTATGGGTGCGGCGCAGCATGATGGCCACTTCTTCATCATCCGGGGTGAGCCCGGCCCTGGCATCGGTGAAAAAGCAAATCACATCCGCCATATCCATGGCAATCTGGGCCTGATGCCGCATCTGGGACAAAAGCACGTCATCGGATTTGGGGTCAATACCGCCGGTATCGATCATGGTGAATTTCCGGTTCAGCCATTCACATCGGCACAGATACGGTCCCTTGTGACGCCGGGGATATCCTCCACGATGGCAATGCGGCGGCCGGTGATTTTGTTAAAGAAGGTGGATTTGCCCACATTGGGCCGCCCCACGATGGCAACCAAAGGTTTATTGGAAGGCATAAAAGCGTCCTCCTTGATTATTCGAGGCCCAGCAGCGCACGGAAAAGGGAGGCGCCGTCATTGGGCGTAATGGTAAGTTTGGCAGGCAGGGCTTTACGCAGCTGCGCAAGGGGCATATCATCCAGGAATAAATCCCCTTCTTCCCGAAGGGTGTTGCTGCAAAGCAGAATTTCATCCGCCTGCACTTCCTGCAGGGCCCTTTGCAGATCGCCGCCGGTAAGCAGCCCGGTTACGGTGACGGTTTCGCCAAAGAAAGTATTTTTCACCGGCAGCACCGTTACCTGTACGTCTTTGGGGGCGTAGGTTTCCATCCAGCGCTTCATCACCGGGGCAATGGAGGTGCCGCAGGGAATCACGATGGAACGGGGGCGGGCGGCGGCATCATTCCTTGCAGCGGCCATTTTCAGGGCTTCTTCCGTTTTGCGCACAAGGCCCACGCCGTTTTCAATCTGGGGATAGCCTTCATAATCCGCTTCGGAGGGAATTTCTTCCCCGGCCAGCAGCATCAGTTCATCGGAGGGGAACACAAAACGGGTGCCGTTTTCCGAAAGCGCCTTTTGCTGGAAGGCTTTGGCCTGAACCACCACCGCCCGGGCGGAAGCGGCATCAAAGGGCTTCAAAGGCTCCAGCCCCTTACGGAACTTGGTAAGCCCCACCGGCACCAGCGCCACGGATTTGGCCGCCGGGTGCAGGGCGTACAGATCGGTAAGGGTTTTTTGCAGCTGTTCCCCGTCATTCCATCCGGGGCAGAGCACCACCTGGCAATGGAAGGAAAGCCCGGCCTCTTTCATTTTTTGCAGCCGCTCCAGAATATTTCCGGCAAAGCGGTTGTTCATCATGCGGCAGCGAAGGGGCGCATCCGTTGCGTGGACGGAAATATACAAAGGGCTGGCTTTGCGCCTTAGAATGCGGTCAAATTCCTTGTCATCCACATTGGTCAGGGTAACGAAATTGCCCATCATCAGGGAAAAACGCCAGTCATCATCCTTCACATACAGGGTATCCCGCATGCCGGGAGCCATCTGATCAATAAAGCAGAAAATGCATTTATTATGGCAGGTGCGGGGGGATACGCAGGCGGTATCGGACAAGGTAAGGCCCAAAGGGGCATCCTTGGCCTTGATGATGCGCACGTTTTTTTCTTCGCCGCCAGATGTGCGGATTTTCAAATCCACCTTTTGTTTGGCGGACAGGGCCTGATAATCGATATGGTCGATTACCGTTTCCCCGTTCATTTGCAAAAGCACATCCCCGGGACGTACGCCCCGCCGCCAGGCAATGCCGTGGGGCTGAACCTGTTCAATGATGTGTTCCATGGCGCACCTCCCTGAAAGCATAAATCAACATGCTAATTATGCTTCATTTTTCCGAAAAAGTCAAGGCGGCAGGCAAGGGTTCGCCGCCGGATGGGAGAAGAATGGAGAAAAATGATAAAAAATTTGCGGAAAGCGGCGGGAAATGGGGCATCAGCGGTTGACAAGGGAGGGCTGGAACTGTAAAATATATTGTTGGTTTAGTGTAAACCGAAAGGAAGTAAAACGCATGATTCGTAATGATATTCGCAACATCGCCATCATTGCCCACGTGGACCATGGCAAAACCACGCTGGTGGACCAGATGCTTCGCCAGGGCGGCGTTTTCCGCCAGAACCAGCAGGTGGCAGAACGTGTGATGGACTCTAACGACCTGGAAAAGGAACGTGGCATCACCATTCTGGCCAAGAACACCGCCGTGCATTATAAAGACGCCAAAATCAACATCGTGGACACCCCCGGCCATGCCGATTTCGGCGGCGAAGTGGAACGTGTGCTGAAGATGGTGGATGGCGTGCTGCTGCTGGTGGACAGCTTTGAAGGCCCCATGCCCCAAACCCGGTTCGTGCTGCAGAAGGCCCTGGGCCTGAAGCTGCCGGTGCTGCTGGTGGTGAATAAGGTGGACAGGCCTGACGCACGCTGCGAAGAAGTGGTGGACGAACTGGTGGATTTGCTCATCGAACTGGATGCGGATCCCGATACGCTGGACCGGCCCATCATCTACGCCTCTGCCCGGAAGGGCACCGCCACGCTGGATCTGGAAAAGCCCGGCGAAGATTTGCAGCCCCTGTTTGAAACCATCATGAAGTATATTCCGGCCCCGGAAGGGGATGTGGAAGGCCCGGCCCAGGTGCTGATTTCCACCATTGACTATAACGAATACGTGGGCCGCATCGGCATTGGCCGCATCACGAGGGGCACCCTGAAGGACGGCATGATGGTGGTGCGCTGCAATGCGGAACACCCGGAAAACACCACCGCCCCCTGGCGCCTCACCGCCCTTTCCGTGTATGACGGGCTGAAGCGGGTGCCTGCGGAAAGCGTTACCATGGGCGATATCGTGGCCCTGACCGGCCTTGCGGATATTTCCATCGGCGATACGGTGTGTGACCCCACCGAAGTGGCGGCCCTGCCCTTTGTGGCCATCACCGAACCCACCGTGACCATGACCTTCTCCGTCAACGCCAGCCCCTTTGCCGGCCGGGAAGGCACTTTCGTTACCAGCCGCCATCTCCGGGCCCGCTTGTTCCGGGAACTGGAAACGGACGTATCCCTCCGGGTGAAGGAAGGGGATACCCCGGATCAGTTTGAAGTGTGGGGCAGAGGCGAACTGCACCTGTCCATCCTGATTGAAACCATGCGCCGGGAAGGCTATGAATTCCAGGTGAGCAAGCCGGAAGTTATCTACCGCTATGAAGACGGCAAGAAGATGGAACCCATTGAACGCATGGTGGCGGACGTGCCCCAGGCCCATGCCGGTGCGGTGATTGAGAAAATCGGCCGCCGCCGGGGTACCCTGGAAAGCATGAACGGCGGAGACCGGGTGCGCCTGGAATTCCTGGTGCCCAGCCGTGGTCTGTTTGGCTATCGCAGCGAATTCCTCACCGATACCCGTGGGGAAGGCATCATGAGCGCTGTGTTTGACCATTACGAAGAATACAAGGGCGATATTCCCCACCGCAATGTGGGCGCCCTGGTGTGCTATGAAACCGGCGAAACCACCCAGTATGCCCTGTTCTATGTGCAGGAACGTGGCACCCTTTTTATCAGCAACCAGACGCCGGTGTATGCCGGCATGATCTGCGGTGAAAGCAGCCGCCCCGGCGATATCGTGGTGAATGTGTGCAAGCAAAAGCACGTGACCAATATGCGCAACGCTTCCGCTTCCGAAGACAGCCTGCGCCTGGTATCCGTTCATCCCCTGACGCTGGAAGAATGCCTGGAATTCATCGATGACGATGAACTGCTGGAAATCACCCCCAAATCCCTGCGGATG
>JAZUQI010000241.1:0-2331 GCA_045605625.1 Clostridia bacterium | reverse complement strand
TGCCCCATACCACCATGCTGATCGATGACAAGGAAACGCTGGGGAAGGCTTTGCCTGTGCTGATGGAAAAATTCACGCCCATCCCGGCTACAATCGATCGGCTGCACCTGTGCGCCTTCTGGCCCACAAGGCATATCATTGAAGTGAAACTGAAGGATGAGTAAAGGATATGCGAATGGAAAAGCTCCCTGTGAAAACCACGGGGAGCTTTTTGTGTTATGATTATGCTTTTTTGCCGATATACAAGGCATGTCCGCAGGTTTCCACGATTTCGGGCAGTTCGCACATGCTTTCTGCCAGTTGCAGGATGGTGCTGCGCATGGAGGGGGATTGCAGCTTTTCCAGTTGTTCTTCCCGGCCATAGGCGAAACTGCGGATGGAAGCGAGGCGGATTTTACTGAACCCGGCAATGGAAAACAGGGTGCATATTTCAGCGGAGGTGGGGTAATAGCCCTCCTGAAAGCCTACATTGGCATTGTTTCGGAACTGGCCGGTACGGAAAACGGACTGCAGGTTTTCCTCATCCACCTGAGATGGGGAGAAAAAATAACGATCCACAATGGCAATACTGCCGGAAAGATAGGGGATGAAGGCGGCGAACACAAGGCCGTCGGGCTTCAAAACCCGGTTTACTTCCTGCACACATTGCGCCCTCTCTCTTTCTTCCAGCAAGTGATACAGCGGGCCCATGACCAGCACGGCATCAAACATCTGATCTGGATAGCGGCTCAAATCCAGCGCATTGACCACATCACAGGAAACAAGGTTTTGATTTGGAGAGCGTTTGAGTTTCTCCTTTGCCTGCATAATCAATTTATCGGAAAGATCGGCCAGATACACCCGATGGCCAAGGGAAGCCAGGGGAAAGGAATAGGTGCCGGATGCGCCGCCAAGATCTAAAATGGTGGCATTTTCGGGTAAATGCTGTAAAAGCCTTTTCAGGGTCATTTCATATTCCATCCGGCCACTGGCGGTGGATTGCAAACGGGCATCTTCATCGAACAGCTGATAGTAATTTGTTACTTTGCCAAAGTCAGTCAAGGTGTACCTCCTATTCTGTTTACAAAAAGGCCCACGGCAAAAGAGATTGCTGCGGGTGAAAAACGAGATTTTTAAAGGGCGTTGATTATCAAAAATAATGCTCCATCAGCCGATCCACCCATTCTGGGACGGATGCATCCTTCTTATCATACACCGGATAATACGGCTTGATATCCAGTATGGGGGTGCCGTCGATGGCGTCCAGGCCTTTTACGGTGACGGAAGCATCATCTACGGAAAGAATGGAAACGGAGGTCATGCCGATGGTGTTGGGCCTGTCCTTGGTGCGCTGGGCAAAGATGCCCACACAGGGCATATCTTCCCGGTTCTGAGGATGCCTTTGCAGGTGTTTTTCGGGAATGAATTTGGCTTTATCCAGATAAAAAAGGATGATGGCGTGGGAGAATGCTTCCAGCCCTTTTGTGCCGGAATGGAATGCTTTATTCAGGCGAATCACGGAAACATCCTTGCCCCAATCGGTGTGCTTTTTTTCTTCCACCTGGTTTTCCACATAGCCAATGGGCTGCATGATGATATCGGTCATTTCGATTACGCTCCTTTGAAAAACAGCTGCGATTCTTTTGTTCATCGCAGCTGTTTTGTTTTTTCGATCAGGCCGGGCAGAATTTCTTCTGGGCTTCTTCCCGCATTTTGTATTTGAGGATCTTGCCGGCGGCATTCATGGGGAAGGCATCAACAAAATCCACATACTTGGGCACTTTATGCTTGGCCATGTGGGAGAGGACGAAGGCCTTCATTTCTTCCACGGTCATGGTTTCGCCATCCTTGAGGATGATGCAGGCGCAAATTTCTTCGCCGTACTGCTTATCCGGCACGCCGATCACCTGCACGTCCTGAACTTTGGGATGAGTGTAGATGAATTCTTCAATTTCCTTGGGATAGATGTTTTCGCCGCCCCGGATAATCATATCCTTCAAGCGGCCGGTGATGCGGTAATTGCCTTCGGGGGTGCGGCAGGCCAGATCCCCGGAGTGGAGCCAGCCATCCTTATCGATGGTGGCGGCGGTGGCATCGGGCATTTTGTAATAGCCCTTCATCACGTTATAGCCCCGGGCCACAAATTCGCCGTTCACGTTATCGGGGCAATCCAGCCCGGTTTCCGGGTCAATCACCTTGCATTCCACATGAGGGAAAGCATAGCCCACGGTTTCGCAGCGTTCATCCAAGGGCTGGCTCACTTCGCCCATGGTGCAGCCGGGGGAGGCTTCCGTCTGGCCGTAAACGGAAAGGATATAGCGCATGTTCATTTCATCCGGCTGGGCGGCCCGG
>JAZUQI010000240.1:0-2530 GCA_045605625.1 Clostridia bacterium | reverse complement strand
CAATGGAAAACCCGGGGGCAGGGATGGCCGCTGTTTACGATTTTTTCCGCATTGCCGTATACATCCAGATAGGAATTTTCCAGGGGCTGGTCGCCAATGGTCAGTTCCCGGCGGCGGCCTTGATGGAAGGATCCTTTATAGTTGATGGCCCCGGCGGAAAGGCAGCCGATGGCGCAGTATTTTTCCGGATTGGCCAGGCCGATCATGAAGGAACCGGCACCGCCCATGGAAAGGCCTGCGATGAAATTATCCTCCCGTTTATCGGAAAAATGGAAGAGGGTGCGCATTTTCTGTGGCAGTTCCTGGGAAATGAAGGTGTAGTACTTGCCGCCGTGGGCCATATCCGTATAGCAGGAATTCTGGGCGGAGGGCATCACCACCGCCAGCCCATAGGGGGCCACATAGCGCTCAATGGAGGTGCGGCGAATCCAATCCGCATGGTTGCCAAAGGCGCCGTGGAGCAGCCAGAGAACAGGAAGTTTATGATTTTTTGCGTTATCCCGTCGCTGAGGCAGGATGACATCCACCGTGACGCACATGCCCAGGGCATCGGAAAACAGGCGTGTTCTTGCAAGGGCCATTTACTGTTCCTCCTTTCCGATGGGCAGCCATTCCAGTACCCGTTGAATTTTTTCATCCCAGTATTGCCAGCTGTGGTTGCCGGGGCCTTCTTCATAGGTGAAATCAAGGCCCAGCTTTTCCAGGTGCGCCTTGAAGCGCAGGTTGGATTCATAGAGAAAATCCTCCGTGCCGCACCATGCGTACAGCCGAAGAGGCGGAAGATTGCTTCCCTTGGCGTAATCTTCTGCGGCGGTGAAAAGATCATTAAAGGCAAGTTCATTGGGGTCGTCCCCCAGAATATCATGCCACAATCCTGCGTGCCTGCCGCCGTTTTTATGGGCGCCCACCACATCCACAGCGGCGGAAAGCCCGGCGGCACAGGAGAAGGTATCATACCCCCTCAGGCCGCATTTCAGCGCACCATAGCCCCCCATGGAAAGCCCGGCCACGAAGGTATCCTCCCGGCGGTCGCTCATCATGGGGAAGAAGGAGCGGCAAATGGCCGGCAGTTCCCGGGCCACAAATTCCCAGTACTTTTCGCCGTAGGCCATATCGGTGTAAAAGGATAAATCCCCGGCCGGCATCACCACCGCAATGCCCTTTTCAGAGGCATACCGGTCAATGGAGGTGCGGCGAAGCCAGATGGAATGGTCATCGCTCATACCGTGGAGCAGATACAGGGTTTGGCAGCGCCTTGCTGCCTTTCCTTCCATGCCGATGAGGGATTTGGCATCCTCCGGCAGAATAACAAAAAAATCCACTTCCATATCCAGGGCGTGGGAATAGGCGGTCAATTCAATGAGAGCCATGAATTCATCCCCTTTTGCGTTTCTTTTTTTCATTATAGCATTGGAAAAACTGCAGCGCAAGATGCAGGAAAAAGGAATGGAATCTTTTGTCACCCATCCATTTTCTTCTGGCAAGACAAAGGAATGTGTGGTATGATATAAATAAGAAAAACGAAAAAGAGATGTGGGGGTATCTTACCATGAAAAAAATGCCGGTTGGCTATCAGTTGTATTCTGCCCGGGAAATGGTGGCGCAGGATTTGCAGGGCGTATTGGCTGCCCTGAAGGAAATGGGCTATGACGGCGTGGAATTTGCCGGGTTTTTCCACTACACAGCGGAGGAAATTGCCAAAATGCTGCAGGAAGCCGGCCTGAAAGCCGTTTCCAGTCATGTGCCTCTGGCCTCCATCGAAAAGGATATGGCAGGCACCATCGCCTTCCATAAGGCCATTGGATGCAATACCATCGTGGTTCCTTATCTGGAAGATGAACGCCGCCCCGGAAAGCCTGCCTTTGCCAAAGTGATGCAAAGCATTTACACCTTCGGCCAGATGTGCAAGGCGGAGGGGATGCGGCTTTTGTACCACAACCATGATTTTGAATTCGTGCAGTTTTCCGGCATGTATGGGCTGGACTTTTTGTATGATGCCACGCCCTGTGATCTTTTGCAGACGGAAATTGACGTATGCTGGGTGAAGTACGCCGGGGAAGACCCTGCGGCTTACCTGCGCAAATACGCCGGCCGGGCCCCCATCGTGCATCTGAAGGATTATGTGGGCCGCAAAGGCGAAGGCACCCCCTACGGCCTGATTGGCCAGGCCAAGGAAGCGGATGCGGTGGCCTTCGAATTCCGTCCCTTCGGCCACGGCTGCCAGGATGCCAAGGCGGTGGTGGAAGCCGGTATCGATGCCGGGGCAGAATGGTTCATCATCGAGCAGGATCAGTGGTATCAGCGCACGCCCATGGAAGCAGCTCAAATGAGCATGGATACCCTGAAAGAAATTGGACTGAAATAAACAAAAAGCAAAAAAGGCATGGCGTTGGCTGTGCCTTTTTTCGTTGCAGGGAAAAGCAGAGTATGGTAAGATAAAAGAAAAAAGGAGGAGAGCGTATGCACAGGCTGGCCGGCATGTATCATCCCATTACGGGCACACCCTATCAGCAGGATGAAACCTACATGG
>JAZUQI010000239.1:0-6205 GCA_045605625.1 Clostridia bacterium | reverse complement strand
TTGGTGTTCTGGTTCCCCAGTCCAACAAGTAAAACTCATTCCAGAATTAACTGTCGTTCTTTCCTCTTCTCTGTATCGTTTTCAAGGTTCGCTGCCCGCTCTCTTCCCGGCCGTTTGGGGCCGTTCCGAAGCGTGCCTGATGATAATAACACCTTATTTTCGGTTTGTCAACCCCTTTTTTCAAAATTTTTTCGCTTTTTTCAAAGTATTTTGAAAAAAAGCGGGAAAGACCTCGATCTTCCCCGATTTTCCTGGTTTTTTACCCTATTATTTTTTCTTTTTCCGGATGGTTTTCACCGCAAACACGACCAAAACCACCACAATAATCCAGGGCGCAGCCGAAAGCAGGAACACGCACACATCCTCCAGGAAAATAAGCCCTTCTTCCACGGAAGCAGCAAGGCCATCCCCCACCCGCTGCCAGAAAGAAGCTTCTTTCGTTTCCACCACCCTGGTTTCCTGCACGTAAACGGTGACGGTGCTGTAATCCACCTGGTCATCCATGCCCTTGAGCCGGCCCTGATAGGAATCGATCAGGTACTGGGTATCGGCAATGGAGGATTCGATTTCGATGAGATCGGAAACCTCCGTGGCTTCCGCAAGCAATTTTTGCAGCCGCTCCATTTTGATCAGCTGGGTATCCAGCCGGGTCTGCACATCATAATAGGAATCGCTCACATCCTCCACCTGATTGGTGAACGAAGTGATATTCCCCACGTTTTCCACATCCGTCAGGAAACCATCCAGTTTTTCCGCCGGGATCCGCAGCGTGAGATTAGCATTTCGCAGCGCACCGGAAGAAGCATCCCCATACTGGGACAAGAATTCCACCCGGCCGCCAACGGAAGCCGTCATGTTCTGGATATTTTCCAGCACGCCGTCAAATTCCAGGGTTCTGATAGTAAAATCCACCCGGCGGATCAGCTTCTGTTCCCGCTCCGCTTCCGCCATTTCCTGGGCAGCGGTATCCATGGCAAAATCCGCCGATTCTTCCACCGCCATCATCACCTGCGGTGCCGACCGCTTATAGGCTGCCCCATTAGCTGCAGCAGCGGTGGTGTAGGTGTAATTCACGCCGTAATCCGCTTCTTTATCCGCCCGCTGCTCTCTTGTCAGCAGCGTGCCCCCCACGATGAACACAAAGGCCGCCGCCAGGGCCAAGACAGATTTGAAAGTTTTGCCGTTTCTCTGTTTCATTTCCATTTGTTCCTCCTTCCGGATCATCTGCCGCCAGGAAGAAGCAAAATCTTCAGGCACGTTTCCTTCTTCCCTCCGCAGATCCCGGCACATGGAAAGCATCCGCATACAATCCGGGCAGCCCTTTGCATGCTGCTCCACTTCCTGCACTTCCGCCTCCGTCAACGTGCCATCCAAATACATCTCGAGGAGATCATTCATTTTTTCACAATCCATCATTTTCTGCCTCCTCCATTTCTTTGGACGCTGCCAAACGGAAAAAGTTCCGCATTTTCTTTTAAAATTTCACAAAGTTCATTCCGGGCCCGGCTGAGCCTGCTTTTTACCGTGCCCAGGCTGAGGTTCAACGTTTCGGCCAGTTCCTCATAACTGAACCCCTGCATATCCCTTAGCACGATCAATTGCCGGTATTCCGGCTTGATTTTTTGAAGCGCCCCATGCAAAAGCCGCATCCGCTCCTTTTGCTCCAGTTGCTGATAGGGGCCGGCAGCTTTATCCGCCGTTTCAAAGCCCGTTTCCTCCTGCATAGTTTCCAGGGAAATCACTTCTTTTTTCTTTCGCAGAAAATCATTGCAGCAGTTCATGGCAATACGAATAATCCAGGTGGAAAACGCCGCATCCCCCCGGAAAGAATCAAATGCCCGAAAAGCCCGGAGCATGGCCTCCTGCGCACAATCCCTGGCATCCTCTTCATGGCCCAGCATGCGAAGGCAGGTGAAATACACCTGTTTTTCACAGGCAGCTGCCAGGGCCTCAAACCGATCGGCCTTTTTCTTTTTGGAAAAGAAACTGATTTCGATGGCGCATCACCTCAATCATCCATTTTCTGAAAGCGGCGAACCCTTTCGCCGTTCACCGTAATTTCTTCATTCCACATCCCGGCCGGGCGCACCCAGGTTTCCTTTGTGCCATACAGGGCCTGATAGATCACCATGGTTTCCAGGCTTTCCGAATGCAGGCAAAGGCCCTGCACCCGGTATTCCTTGCCCTTGTAATGCCGGTATTTCCCCGCGGGAATGCGAAGCCGCAGGCTTTCCAGCATAAGAAACGGCAGCGCTTCCTT
Source organism: Clostridia bacterium (assembly GCA_045605625.1). GTDB lineage: Bacteria > Bacillota > Clostridia > Christensenellales > Aristaeellaceae > RUG563. The sequence goes on along the minus strand of JAZUQI010000239.1, from coordinate 3,945 downwards.
CAAATGAGCAAGAAAGAAAAAGGCTTCCCGTTCGCCCTTTTCGCAAGGGATATTTTCCGGCAAAAGCCAAAGAGCGTCGTCCACTTCCCCGGACTGAAAATGCATTTCTTCCACCGGCATATCCTGCCGGATCAAATACAGATCCCGCATGAAGCCCTTTTGCACTTCGCGGCTCAAATGCCGGGCCTTTGCCATATCCGGCACAAAGCCCAATTCCTCCTGCACTTCCCGGCAGCAGGCCTTTTCCACGCTTTCCCCGGCAAGCACCGCACCGCCTGTGGGATACCACAAAATATCGGGATACAATTTCTTTCGCAGGGCCCTTTTTTGCAGCAGAATTTCGCCCCGGCTATTGAGGAAAAGCGCCTCCACCACCCGGTGATACCGCCCATCCGGCACCTTATCCCCCCCGCGCATAGTTTCACCGGTAAGGTTTCCGTTTGCATCATACAAATCCCAGATTTCCATGGCATCCTCACTTCCGGGGGCAAATTTCCCCTACGCCGTTCAGCACATAATGGGGCCTATAGGGGAAGCGGTTCATTTCTTCCACCGTGGTCACCCCGGACAAAACCAGCACCGTATCCAGGCCCGTTTCCACACCGGCCACAATATCCGTATCCATCCGGTCCCCCACCATCACGGCTTCGCCGGAATGGCAGCCCAGCAATTTCAGCCCCGTGCGCATCATCAGGGGGTTGGGTTTGCCCACAAAATAGGCCTTGCATCCGGTGGTCAGCTCAATGGGGGCCACCAGGGCCCGGCAGGCCGGAATGATGCCCTTTTCGGAAGGGCCGGTCAAATCCGTATTGGTGCCAATCAGCCGGGCGCCCTTCTGCACAAAATGCACGGCCTTAAGAATGCTTTCATAATTATAGTTGCTGGTTTCCCCCACAATCACATAATCCGGGTTCACATCGTTCATGGTGATGCCGGCTTCATACAGGGCATTGAACAGCCCCGGGGCGCCAATCACATAAGCGGTGCAGCCGGGGCTTTGGCTGCTGATAAATTTAGCGGTGGCCAGGGCGCTGGTATAGAAATGGCTTTCGTCCACATCCATGCCCATGCGGCTCAGCTTCTGGGCCAGCTCCCGGGGGCTGCGCTCGCTGGAATTGGTGAGGAATAAAAACTGTTTATCGTTTTCCTGCATCCAGGTGACAAAATCCTTCACTCCGGGCAGCAGTTGATTGCCGTGATAGATCACGCCGTCCATATCGCACAGAAAACCTTTTTTGCTGCGTAATTGTTCCATTACCGATTGCCTCCTTTATGTATACGTTTTTATTGTACCAAGAAACAGAATAAAGCGCAAGAAAAACGCCGCTTTTTTACAAGCGGCGTTGAGCCTTTACAAAAGTAGGTATCACCTTCCTTTGACCATTCACCATAATATGCCATGTTCGTTTCCATATCGATCCCCAGCTCTGCATGGGCGCAAAGCGATACGCTCATCATAACCATGTCAAGCACAGCTGGCTGTTCTCCTTCCGTTCTTTTCTTGCGCATTGAAAACAACTGTGTTATAATTTTTCGACATGAAAGGAGGGCATGCCCATGGATGCGCAGGAACAAAAACGCTTTGCGGAGCTGGCCAACCGTGCCTGGAGCAACGGAAGCTATGTGTTCACCTCCTTTCTGGATTTGAATCAATTATCCCTCTTTCACGCCGCCCTGCCTTCCCTGCCCCGGGTTCCGTACCGGCTGTTTGGGGGCGCCGAAGGGTGCGAAAGGAAAATGCTGCGGTTTGGGGATGAAGCGATGTGCGGCTATGATATACCCTTCCCCATCGCCTGCCTGCGGATGGCGCCGCTGAACAAAAAGTTTGCCGATAAGCTGACCCACCGGGATTTTCTGGGCAGCCTGATGGCCCTTGGCATGGAAAGGGAAATGCTGGGGGATATTATTGTAAAGGAAGATTGTGCTTATCTTTTCTGCCATGAGCGCATTGCGGATTACATCTGCCGCAGCCTGACGCAAGTGAAGCACACCACCATTTCCTGCACCCTCAGCGATGCGCCCCCGGAAGGGGAGCTTTTCCGCACGGAGAGAAAAACGGTGCAGCTTTCCTCGGAGCGGCTGGATGCCCTCATTGCCCATGTGTTCAAAATCAGCCGGGGAGATGCCCAGGCCCTGTTCCCTGCCGGGAAAGTATTTGTGGATGGGCGGCTGTGCGAATCCCCGGGGTATACCCCCAAGGAAGGGCAAATTCTTTCCGTCCGGGGCTTTGGCCGTATGCGATACATGGGCGTGGAAAGCCTGAGCAAAAAGGGTAAGTGCAATACCTGCGTGGAACTTTATATATAGAAGAAGGTGCTTTTTATGGCCTACACCATCATTGATAGCCACACCCACGTTTACCCCGATAAAATTGCCCAGAAGGCCGCCAACAGCATCGGCCAGTTTTATGATATTGATATGGGGCTGGACGGCAGCATTTCCACCCTGCTGCGGGTGATGGAAGAATCCGGCGTTTCCAAATCCCTCATCTGCTCCGCCGCCCTTACGGCGGACAGGGTGGCCAATATTAACCGCTTCATTGCCGAAACCGTTGCGGCCCACCCCCATCAGTTCATGGGGCTGATGACCCTCCACCCCCATATGGAAAACCCCGGGGCCGAAGTGGAACAGGCCATGAAAATGGGCCTGAAAGGCGTGAAGCTGCACCCGGATATGCAAAAATTCGCCTTGGACGACCCCATCTGTGATAAAATGTATGCCGCCTGCGAAGGGGTTTGCCCCATGCTGCTGCACACCGGGGATAAGCGTTTCCACTATTCCAACCCGGATATGGTGCCCCGTATTCTGAAGAAGTTCCCCAGGCTCACCCTAATCTGCGCCCACATGGGCGGCTACAGCGAATGGGATGCGGCCGCCAAATGCCTTGCGGATACCAACGTATATGTGGATTGCTCCTCCACTTTCTTTGCTTTGGATAAGGAAAAGGTGCTGGATCTTTTCCGCCTCTTCGGGGAGGATCGCATCCTCTTTGGCAGTGATTACCCCATGTGGCACGTGAAGGACGAAATTGATTATGTATTGTCCCTGGGCCTTTCCGATACCGCCCTTCGCAAAATATTCAATGAAAACATTCTGAAAATTCTTCCCTGAAAACAAAAAATGTGCCCTGCTTTCCGTTTAAAAGAAAGCAGGGCGTTTTGCTATCGTTTATTCATGATGCCGGTGATGCAAAAGGGCCATCATAATCCCCAGCACATCCATCAGGTATCTTTCCCGGCCGTTCCAGCCGTCAATGGGCATATAATGTTCATTCTGTTCACAGTTCGCCTGGGCGGAAGCCTGCATGGCAGCCAGCCAGTCAAAACCGCAGCTGTTGCAGGTGCCGCAGCCCCGGCCCTGCCGTTCATTTCTGTCCCAGTTGACCGGATAAGCAACCGGCACGCTATATCCACGATTGCGTCCACACGCCATCTTTCATTCCTCCTTGAGTGCCTTTCTTCCAGGCACACTTCCAATGTATGTAAAATCTGCCGCAGCTGCCACAGTATACTTTTCTTTTTTCACAGGCTATGGTATAATTTTTTCATCCGAAAAAAGAGGTGAATTCCTTTGAAAATCTGTTATGTATCCCAGAATCAACTGCATTTATGGGAAAACGGCGAAACCGCTGCCCTTTCCAGCCAGCGGATGGAGCAGTATTTCCGCACGCTGGAGGATCTGGATAAGCGCAACGCATGGAAAACCGAAGGCACCAGCGCCCGTTTTCAGGGCCAGTATAACCCGTACGAACACATGGCGGAAAACGCCCGTGTAACGTACACCGCCGTGGCCCTTTCTGCCAATCACCTCTACTATGCCTTGAACCTGAACAACGAAACCGGCTGCATTCAGCGGAAAACCCTGTCCGATCCCAACGGGCCGGAGGGCATGGTGCTGAGCAACCGGGGCTTTGTGGGGGAAGACTTTTGCCTGCAGGGGGAGAGG
>JAZUQI010000238.1:0-4840 GCA_045605625.1 Clostridia bacterium | reverse complement strand
ACAAAACCCATGCTGCGGCATCCTTAACGGGACGGGAAACCCGTCCCCTGCAACGCATTTTCATCTTACCTTTTGCCACGAATTTTCCCACAATACAAAACGGAAGGGTTTTATCCCTTCCGCTTTATCGTTCTGTTGCCTTTGTGGGGGACGGGTTTCCCGTCCCGTTATTCTTCCTGCAAGGTCAGGAATTTTTCCATCACAAAGCCATGGATGCCGTCATGTTCTATTTCGTACCAACCCTTTTCCTGCCCAAACACTTCCACTTCCGTGCCGGTTTCCCATTCGGCGATTTTTGCACTGTCGCCAGAGGCGGCATTGCGCACGTTGATGGTGGTGCTGCCGTTGGTGCGGCCATTATAGGAAAGCAGGCCCGTGCCCTCCCCTTCGGCATCGTACCATTTCAGGCAGTTCGTCTGCACATAGCCGGTAGCATCATTATATCTGATTTTGCACCACTTCTTGCCATATTCCAGCACCATCACAATGCGCCCGGCCTTGCAATTTTTCACCATTTTGCTGCTTTCGGAGGCTTTCTGGCGCAGGGTGCATTTACCAGTCTTGGGGGCGTGGATCACCGCCACCTGCTTTTCTTTTTCCGCCGTGCTGCCAAAGTCCAGCTCCGTTGTGGGAACTTCTTTTTCTTCGCCATTCAGAAGCACCGTGCTGGTGGCAACACCCAGCCGTGCCAGCTGCACCGCTTCGTCGCCATGACGGACAACCACCGTTTCTTTTTCGGCAGACGATGTTTTCTTGCTGCTGGATGGAGAAGAGGGCTTGGATGTGGAAGGATTACTGGCATTGCCGTTTGCTGATGTATTTAAGTTTCCGGCATTGCCATCTGCCGGAATATATCCATATTTATCTCTAAAATCCAATTCGTGCATGTCGTCAGCAAAACCGTCTTCATTGATAAAACCAACTACTGCGAATTTTAAATTGCTTCGATGTGTCCAGCCGTTTCCAGATCTTCCGTCCGATGTTCTGTAATAAATTCCAACTATTCCTTCTGGACCGGAATGAACTTTTACATAAGTATTGGCCGGTATTGTAGTAACAGGCTCTTTTAGACATTGTGAATCTCCAATGGCATAAACAGGTGTAGTGCGTACTGTTTTATTCCTGCATGAACGATTCCATTCATCCAAACTTTCGGCATGGCCCATGGGCAGCATGGAGCAAAACAAAAGAACCGCCATCAAAAGCAGCAAGGTTCTTTTCATTCCATTCTTCACCACTTTTCCCTCCTTGTCAACGTAGGTTATCGGCTTGCGCCCATTCACTTAACACTTTCGTAATAATTATAGCAGATATTTTTCCCCACTACAAGGCATTTTCTCTGTTACCTGTGTAAATTTTTCCCATGGCTCCTCCGCTCCGGCATTTGACATTTTCGTCCCCAGCGGTTATGATGAACCCATCACATTTCCCCGGGAGGCGCAGCATGGACATTTTCGCACGGTCGGAGCTTTTATTGGGATCGGACGCCATGGAACGGCTGGAAAAGGCCCACGTGGCGGTATTTGGCGTGGGGGGCGTGGGGGCGGCCTGCTGCGAGGCTTTGTGCCGGGGCGGCGTGGGCAGCCTTTCCTTCTTTGACCCCGATGCAGTATCCCAAACCAACATCAACCGCCAGTTGGTGGCCCTGCATTCCACCATGGGGCAAAACAAGGCGGAAGTGATGAAGCGCCGGGCCCTGGATATTAACCCCCATGTGCAAATCACCGTTCATCCCGTTTTTTACAGCGCCGAAAATGCGGCGGAATACCCCCTTTCCGGCTATGATTTTGTGGTGGATTGCATTGACACCGTTTCTTCCAAACTGCTGCTCATCGAAACGGCCCACCGGGAAAACGTGCCTATCATCAGCGCCCTGGGGGCCGGCAACAAAATGGACCCCACCGCTTTCCGGGTGGCGGATATTTATGACACCAAAGTGTGCCCCCTGGCCCGGGCCCTGCGCAGCAAGCTGAAAAAGATGGGCATTTCCCGCCACCTCACCGTCTATTCCGAAGAAGCGCCCATGGAGCCCCTTTCCCCCTTGGAAGAAAATGGGCGGCATTTGCCCGGCAGCCTGTCCTTCGTGCCCCCGGTGATGGGCATGATTCTGGCCGGGGAAGTAATCAAACGGCTGATTAAAAACCCGTGATAATGTACACATTGGGTGCATAGCGTTACAATTGTTACAATTTTCGTACATTCCTGAAAAAACCTTGAAATTGTGGGCCTCTTTTGCTACAATGTACCATATATTGTGGAAAGGGGTTCATGCCAATGAATGGATGGGTCTTCTTTGCGTGTGCCATCGCATTGATTGGCGCATGCATTTTGCTGATGGCGGATCATCGTTCCCGCCAGAAAGAAGCCCTTCGTGTAGAGCGCATGAGAAACAGCGCCATGTACTGGCAAATGGTGCCCATGATTGAGTTTGCCCGCCGCCACGATATTGATTGCATCCGGGTGGAGAGGGATCGCATTTCCTTCTTCAGCGTATGCCCCCCCGGCAAAATGGGGGAATTTATCCCCACCAGCTTCGGCTATGCCCCCCTTTCGGAGCATAAAACCCTGGCCCTGGCCCAGCTGCTTTCCGAAGAATTTCCCCAGCTGCAATCCGCCGCCAAATATCATTTCCGCCGCTATGATGTGATGCGGCCCAACGGCATAAAGGATAAGGCTTATCAATACACCATCCGCAGCAGCTATAAAACCGCCCTGATGTATGAACGCAAACGGGTGAAGCTGTGGTAACAAAACAAAAATGAAGGGTTTGCCCCTTCTTTTTTTGTATCAAAATCACATTGGTTTTCGCAAACAAAAGTGCCTATTCTTCTCATGGAACAGGCCGCTCAGGCTGTTCATCTCTAACCTAATGGGGATGTATGAAGGGGCCGTAGCCCCTTCATATCTAATCCGCAGGGGTGGCTTTGCCACCCCGAGGGCCGAAACCTGCCGCTGCCTGTGGCAGATGCAGGCAGGTGAAGGCCCAATGAGGCACAGAGTTCATGCCGCTTTTGCGGCAATGAACGACAATGCCGAATTGTGAGCAGACGCCTATGGTGCTTCCTCTATCAATTTACGGCCGTAAAAATAGGGTTTGCAGCTTCCATAAGGAGGCTGCAAACCCATTTTTACAGGAAATGTGATGGAACCGAATGAAAGGGCGTTTACACACTTTCATTCGCATAATCTTCAGCCAATTTCCGCACCGGCAGGCATCATGGCATCGGCAGTGAGGAGGCGCAGGGTTTCTGTTCCGTCTTCGTTCACCTTCACGGCGGACAGCAGCATGCCCTGGCTTTCAATGCCCATAATCTTCCGGGGGGCCAGGTTGGCCAGCAGCACCAGGTTCTTGCCCACCAATTCTTCCGGGTTATGCCACTTGGCAATGCCGGAAAGCACGGTACGGTGTTCGGTGCCCAGATCCAGGTCAAATTTCAAAAGTTTTTCGCTCTTTTCCACCCGTTCACAGGCGCACACCTTGGCCACACGCAGCTGGATTTTTTCAAAATCGCCGAATGCGATGCAGCCTTCGGGAATTTCCACTTTCTTTTCCTTCTTTTCCTGCTTCTTTTCGGCCTTCTGTTCCTTCTTTTCGGGCTTCTTTTCTTCCTTGGGCTGGGGGTTCAATTCTTCCAGTTCCTTCTTGATATCAATCCGGGGGAAGAGGGCCTCACCCTTTTGCACCTTGGTGCCTTCCGGCAGCTGGCCGTAGGTTTTCAGGGAATCCCAGGTCTTCAGGCTTTCATCCTGCAGGCCCAGCTGGGCAAAAATGCGTTCCGGGGTGGTGGGCATGAAGGGGTAAATCAGCACGGCCACATAGCGCACGCATTCCGCCAGGGTGTTCAGCACATTCGCCAGCCGATCCTTCTTTTCCGGATCCTTGCCCAGCACCCAGGGCTGGGTGAGGTCAATATACTTATTGCATTCGCCGATCACTTTCCAGATTTCCGCCAAGGCCTGGCTGAACTGCAGTTTATCCATCTGGGCTTCCACCAGGGAGGGCAGGGCCTGGCAATGTTCATGGAGGGGCTTATCCACCGTTTCATCCACCGCATCCGTCCAGGCAGGCACCACGCCGTCAAAATACTTTTCGATCATGGCCACGGTGCGGGAAACCAGGTTGCCCAGGTCGTTAGCCAGGTCAGCATTCATCCGGGTGAGGAAAGCTTCGTTGGTATAGTTGCCATCGGCGCCAAAGGGCATTTCCCGCATGAGGTAATAGCGCAGGGAATCGCAGCCGTACCGGGCCACAATGGGCTGGGCATACTGCACGTTGCCCTTGGATTTGCTCATTTTATCATTGCCGAACAAAAGCCAGCCGTGGGCAAACACCTGCTTGGGCAGGGGAAGGCCCAGGGCGTGAAGCATGATGGGCCAGTAGATGGTGTGGAACCGGACGATTTCCTTGCCCACCAGATGCACGTTGGCCGGCCAGAATTTCTGCATCAGCTGGTCGTTTTCCGTGCCATAGCCCAGGGCGGTGATATAGTTGGAAAGGGCATCAATCCACACATACACCACGTGCTTAGGGTCAAAGTCCACCGGCACGCCCCACTTGAAGCTGGTGCGGCTGACGCACAGATCCTGAAGACCGGGCTTGAGGAAATTATTGATCATTTCATTGGCACGGCTGGCGGGCTGGATGAAATCGGGATGGGATTCAATGTATTCAATCAGCCAATCCTGATACTTGCTCATGCGGAAGAAATAGCTTTCTTCCGTCACCAGTTCCGTGGGGCGGCCGCAGTCCGGGCACACCTTCACGCCGTCCTTTTCCACCAGCTGGCTGGCCGTCCAGAAGGATTCACAGGGGGTGCAGTACTGGCCTTCGTAGGAGGCC
>JAZUQI010000237.1:0-4689 GCA_045605625.1 Clostridia bacterium | reverse complement strand
ATCTGCCACAGGCAGCGGCAGGTTCGGCCCTCGGGGCGGCAAAGCTGCCCCTGCGGATTACACATGAAGGGGCTGCGGCCCCTTCATACATCCCCGGGTTTGTTTTTTTGACACGTTGAGGACACGGCATGAAAGCTGTGTCCTTTCTCTTTTTCGGTAATTACTTCACGATTTCGCCCATGGTGCCGGGGGCAGCGCAGGCGGCGTTGGATTCGTCGGTATCGATATGCATGGCCAGGGCGAAGTTTTCGTTCACACGGCACACCACGTCACCGAAGATCAGGCTGCGGCCTTCGGTTTCGATCTTGACGGAAACCACATCCTTATCCTTCACGTCGCACTTTTCAGCATCGGCGGGGGTCATGTGGATATGACGCTTGGCGGCAATGACGCCTTCGGCGATTTCCACTTCGCCCTTGGGGCCCACCAGCTTGCAGGCGCCGGTGCCGGCGATATCGCCGGATTCACGGATGGGGGCGTTCACGCCGATGGAACGGGCATCCGTCAGGGAGATTTCCACCTGGGTGGCGTTCCGGGTGGGGCCCAGAATGGAAACGCCGGGGATGGTTTTCTTGGGGCCAACCACATCCACCCGTTCTGCGCAGGCATACTGGCCGGGCTGGGAGAGCATCTTTTTGATCGTCAGTTCATAGCCTTCGCCGAACAGGGTTTCCAGATCGGCCTTGGACAGGTGCACGTGACGGGCAGAGGTTTCAACGATGAATTTCATGGCAGGTTCCTTCTTTCTAAAGTATTCCTTGGTATATTATAGCAAATGGGGAAACAAAAGTAAATGGATTATTCCAAGGCACGCCAGCCGCTGAAGGGGAAAATCACCCGGGTGGCCTTGCCCATAATCATCTCCCGGCTGATGGGGCCCACATCGGATGCACGGCTGTCATGGGAGGTGAGGCGGTTATCGCCCACCACGAAGTATTCGTTTTCCCCCAAGAGGCGCAGGGGATAATCCCCGGGGGTGCTGGCCATCTTTTCGGGATCCGGCACCGCTTCGCCGTTTACATACAGCGTGCCGCCGGTGATTTCCACCGTATCCCCGGGCAGGGCCACCAGGCGCTTGACGAACACGGTGTGGTGGGTGAGGGTCAGGTTTGCCCCCAGGTGCCATTTGGCTTCCGTGCGGCCGGGGTAATGGCAAATCACAATATCCCCCCGCTGCATGCCTTCGGCGCCCTTGCCGTAGGCCATTTTGGAAACCAGCACCACTTCTTTGTTTTGCAGGGTATTGGTCATGCTGGTGCCCTTCACCACCACCGCTTCCGCCACAAACGTGCGCAGCAGCATGAAGGCAATGAACAGCACCATCACATCCAGAACGAAACTTCCAATTTCCTCAAGCATGGTTTTTTTCTTTTTCTCTTTTTTTATCTTTTGGGCCGGACGGGAAACAAGGGTCATGTTTCGGCTCCTTTTCCTTTGTTATTCCACGGTGCGCCAGTTGGAGAAGGGGAACAGCACGCACTTCACTTTGCCCATGATCATATCCCGGCTGATGGGGCCCACATCGGATGCACGGCTATCGTGGGAGGTGTAGCGGTTATCGCCCACCATGAAATATTCATCCGGGCCAAGCAGCCGCAGGGGATAATCCCGGGGAATGCTGCCCATCTTTTCCGGGTCCGGCACCATCTGGCCGTTTACATACAGTTTGCCGCCGGTGATTTCCACCGTATCCCCGGGCAGGGCTACCATGCGCTTGACGAAGATGGTGTGGTTTTCCAAAGAGAGGGCGGCGCCCAGATGGAAACTGCCTTCCGTGCGGCCGGGATAGCGGCAGATTACCACGTCATTGCGCTGCATGCCTTCGGCACCTTCGCCGTAGGCCATTTTGGAAACCAGCACGATTTCGCCGTCCATGAGGGTATTGGTCATGCTGGAGCCATCCACCCGCACCGGTTCCGCCACAAAGGCACGGATCAGCGTGGCAATCACGATGGCGCAAAGCAGCGTCCAGATCCAGCTCATAATTTCCTGGGGAATGGTTTTCTTGGGCTTTTCTTTTTTGTTTTTTTTGCCTTTTTTGGTTTCATTTACCGGCAAGGCTTTTTCTTCTTTGGTTTCCGTCTTTTTTTCTTCCAGAGACATGGTTTTATTGCTTCCTTCCTTGCTCACAGCACAGGTTCAGGCCCCTGCTGGAGCAATTTTTTCCGCCGTTTCAGGAATGTTTCCCGATCCAGCATCACAATACGGCCGCAGCCCTGGCATTTGATTTTAATATCTGCCCCGGTGCGCACCACCACCCAGGTATCGCTTTTGCAGGGGTGGGGCTTCCGGGTTTGCACAATATCGCCCAGCCGAATTTCTTCTACCATCCTGCGTTAGCCTCCTTGATGCATTTGTATCGTTTCCCAATCATTATATACGCTTTTCACTTTTTTTTCAATGTTATTTGCAGGAATCGGGCAAAAAAGGCATATTCCCCATAGGCGGCACATACAAAAAGGGCAGGAGGGATGAACCGATGGAAAAAGAAACCTTGATGGCATCTTCTGCCCCCAAATCCCACACCCTGCATCTGGATAACCGGAAGGCGGCCGCCCTCACCGGGGTGATGGAAGTGCTGGCCTTTGATGAAAACCAGGTGATCCTGCGCACCGAAAGCGGCGAAGTGGCCCTGATGGGGGAAAACCTGCACGTCACCCGGCTGATGCTGGAGGAAGGGCAATTGACCGTGGAAGGAAAAATTGACAGTTTCCTCTACACCGGCCCCCGGAAGGGCGGACGGCTGTTTGGGCGGCGGAAATGAATTTTGATATTTTGCCGGGGCAGCTGCGGCTGGGCCTGCTTTTATGCTATGGAGGGTTGGCTGCCGGGCTATTGTATGATGGGCTTGGCCTCTTTCGCAAAAGGCCGGTTTTTCGGTGCCTTTCGGATATGGTCTTTGGCCTTTCTTGCGGTGCCTTTCTTTCGGCGGCGCTGATTCTGGGGGGCGAAGAGGGGCTGCGGCCGGTGGCGGCGCTTCTTTTCTTATTTGGGTTTTTGCTGTACCGCATGGGCATTGGCCGGGGCATAAGATTTTTCGCAGGCCTTTTTTCCGGCAGGAAAAAGGGCGCCCTGCGGCGAAAAGAATGTACGGAAGAAAGGCAGGTGGAAGCCCGTGCAGAAGCATGTGAAGGTGATCACGGTGGTCATCCTGGCGGTGACGCTGGTGATTTGCGCCCTGCTGGTGGTGAACCGACTGAATGGGGATATTGAAAATATGCAGAATAAGGTGAAGGCGGCGGAGCTGGAACTGCGTGTGGTGGAAAACTTGCAAGGGGAAATCAACACCGAAATCACCAATATGAATAAGGAATCCTATATCATTGCCAAGGCCCGGGAACTGGATTTTCTCATGCCCGGGGAAATGCGTTTCGTGGTGGTAAACCCCGAAGTGCTGGCGGATGCGCCGGAAAACGCCGTGGTGGAGGAGATGGAAACGCCATGATGCACGCAGCCATTGCCATCGGCTCCAACTCCACCAGGATGCTGTGCGCCGAGAAAAGGGAAGAAGGATTGGCAAATATTTTGCGGGGCCGTGAAGAAACACGGCTTTTTTCCGCTTTGAACGAACAGGGCCTGTTCCCGGAAGAGAAAATAGAAGAACCCGCCCGGGCGGTGGAAAAGCTGCATCGCATGGCGGCGGCCCACGGGGCGGCGGACTGCGTTTTGTTTGCCACCTCCGCCAGCCGGGATGCGAAAAACAGCGATGCGCTGTCCGCCCGCATCCGGGAATTGACCGGGCTGAACATGCAGGTGATCACCGGGGAAGAGGAAGCAAGGCTGGCTTTTCTGGCCGTGGCCGGGCAGGAGAAAACGCTGGTGATGGATATCGGCGGCGGCTCTACCGAATTGACGCTGGGGGATAAGGGATGCATTCTTTCTGCTGCCAGCGCCCAGATGGGGGCCAGCCGGCTGATGAAAATGCAGCCCATTTCCAGCCTTTCCGATGGGGAAAAAGCCCTGCAGCTGGCCAAAGCGGCCATGAGGCCCTTTGTGGAGGAACTGCCGGGGCAAGCCCGGGGGGCGGCGCTGGTGGGCATTGGCGGCACCTGCACCGCATCTGCCGGGATAGCCGCCGGGCGCTTCTTTTCCGTGGAGGATATGGAAGGGGCCCAGGTTTCGCTGCAGCAGGCCAAGGCCCAGCTTGCCTTGCTGGCGCCCATGTCGCTTAAGGAGCGGGAACAGGTGCCGGGTTTGCCGGCTACCAGGGCTATGCATATGCCAAACGGCCTGTGCATCCTGATTGCCGTGATGGAGCTTCTGGGCGCAGATCGGCTTTCCGTCTCCGGCCGGAATAACCTGGATGGGTATTTGCTGTCCCGGGGATAATTGCTGGATAAACAGGGGCTTTCGCAGCCTGTGAAATCTCTGCGGTCGTTCTGCGATCAAGCTGTTTTTATTTTCAAACGGTTTTCCGCACATAAAGCCTCCCTTGTGAAAGGGAGGTGGCATGGCGAAGCCATGACGGAGGGATTGTTGCCTCCCTTGTGTAAAGGGAGGTGGCATGGCGAAGCCATGACGGAGGGATTGCTGGCCTCCCTTGTGAAAGGGAGGTGGCATGGCGAAGCCATGACGGAGGGCTTGTTGCCTCCCTTGTGTAAAGGGAGGTGGCATGGCGAAGCCATGACGGAGGGATTGCTGGCCTCTCTTGTGTAAAGGGAGGTGCCCCGAAGGGGCGGAGGGATTGCC
>JAZUQI010000236.1:0-2959 GCA_045605625.1 Clostridia bacterium | reverse complement strand
AGGTTGTTCATCGGGTCGCCGTCCACTTCGACGTAGCTGATATGTCCGCCGTTGGTCAGCGCGTGGTAGGGGGCTTCGAGGCGGAGCTTGTTGAACGCGGAAATGGGGAAGTACACCGGCACGTGGAAGGAGTTGGTGTAGTAATCCCGGGCGGTAACGCCGGGGATGATGCCGAAGCGTTGCTTATCCAGGCGGACGAACCGGCCGGACAGGCCTTCGGCCGGGGTGGCCAGCAGGGTGTAGTTCATTTTGCGTTCCTGGCTGACCTTATCCATGTATTTGCGCATGAAGCCCACAATTTCAAGGCCCAGGTTCTGGCTTTCTTCGCTTTCGCCGTGATGCTTGCCACGCAGGCACTTGAGGCATTCGGCCAGGCCGATGAAGCCCATGGACAGGGTGCCGTGCTTGAGCACTTCACGCACTTCGTCGTTCCAATCCAGCTTTTCGGAATCAATCCACACGCCCTGGCCCATCAGGAAGGGGAAGTTATACACCTTTTTGCGAGAGACGATTTCCAGGCGTTCATCCAGCTGTTCCACCACCAGCTTCATCTTATTTTCCAGTTCGGTGAAGAACCAGTCAATATCCCCATTGGCCTTGATGGCAATGCGGGGCAGGTTGATGGAGGTGAAGGACAGGTTGCCGCGGCGGGGAGAAACTTCCCGGTTGCGGTCATAGGCATTGCCCATCACACGGGTGCGGCAGCCCATGTAAGCCACTTCGGTTTCGGGATGGCCGGGCTTATAATACTGCAGGTTATAGGGGGCATCCAGGAAGGAGAAGTTGGGGAACAGGCGCTTGGCGCTGACCCGGATGGACAGGCGATACAGATCGTAGTTGGGATCACCGGGGTTATAGTTCACGCCTTCCTTGACGCGGAAAATCTGGATGGGGAAGATGGGGGTTTCGCCCCGGCCAAGGCCGGCTTCCGTGGCCAGCAAAATCTGGCGCATCACCAGGCGGCCTTCTTCGGAGGTATCTGTGCCGTAGTTGATGGAGGAGAAGGGCACCTGGGCGCCGGCACGGCTGTTCATGGTGTTCAGGTTATGCACCAGGGCTTCCATGGCCTGGTAGGTGGCCCGGGTGGTTTCTTCCACGGCGTGCTTCTGGGCGAAAGCAATGATGCGCTCGCACTGAGCTTCATCGGAAACAAAGGCGGAAAGCTGGGCCTTCATGGCGGCGGTGGCTTCTTCCGTTTCCTTCAGGGCCGGGGCAGCGTTCTGTTCGCTGACGGTATCCATAATGGCCTGGGCGTGGGCAGCGGCCTGATCGTCATTGACCAGAAGCTCCAGCGCACGTTCCAGGTTCATGCGGTAACGCTTGAGGAAGGTTTTGCGCACGCCGGGGGCCATGCCGTAATCAAAGTCCACAATGGACTGGCCGCCGTGCTGGTCGTTCTGATTGGCCTGAATGGCAATGCAGGCCAGGGCGGAATAGCTGGCGATATCGTTAGGCTCCCTGAGCACACCATGGCCGGTGGAGAAGCCGTTTTTGAACAGATCACTCAGCTGAATCTGGCAGCAGGTGGTGGTGAGGGTGAAGAAATCCAGGTCGTGGATGTGGATATCCCCTTCCCGGTGGGCCTGGGCGTGCTTGGGGTTGAGCACATACATATCGTAGAACTGCTTGGCCCCTTCGCTGCCGAACTTCAGCATGCTGCCCATGGCGGTATCGCCGTTGATATTGGCGTTTTCACGCTTGATATCGCTGTCGATAGCATCCTTATAGGTGATATCTTCAAACACCTTCATCAGCCGGGTGTTCATTTCACGCACCCGGTTGCGTTCCGCACGGTAGAGA
Organism: Clostridia bacterium; assembly: GCA_045605625.1. Lineage (GTDB taxonomy): Bacteria > Bacillota > Clostridia > Christensenellales > Aristaeellaceae > RUG563. The sequence continues at coordinate 1,159 of JAZUQI010000236.1, read as the reverse complement.
ATATAGGCCTTGGCGGTACGCACAAAACCCTTTTCGATCAGCACCCGCTCCACAATATCCTGCACTTCTTCCACGGAAGGGGTGGAAGAGATGTTTTCGCTGTTTTCAATCACGCTGAGAACCTGGTCGCAAATCTGGCGAGCGGTTTCTTCGCCCTTGGCGCTGCCGGAAGCCTCAAAGGCCTTCATTACGGCGGTGGTGATTTTTTCGTTATCAAAGGGCACAATGCGGCCGTCCCGCTTGCGGATGGAGATGATCATGGCGGTTTTCCTCCGTTGATGTATTGTAAGTATGCGCTAAATGTAATCATGTCGTGCAGGAACTATGATACTGTGTATACAGCGGTTTGTCAATAGCAAAAACACAAAATAAAGGAAAAAATTTAAATGTTTTTTCTGTGCACCACAAGATATTGTGGATACAAAAAACCGCCCCTTTGGGAGCGGCTTTGGAAAATGCAGGTTTTTCAAGGGGTTCAGGGCAGTTGAATCTTGGGTTCCTTTTCCCGGCAGGGGCGATAGATGGAAAAACGATTGCCAATGCACTGCACAGGCTCCGCATACACCTTTTCACACAGTTCCTGGCAGGCTTCCCGGGCGGACAGGGGGCAGCCCTTCTGCACGGCGCACTTGATCAGCTCCCGGGCTTCCAGGGCATCCCAGGCGGCCTGGCAGGTGTTTTCCGTGATGCCTTCCTTGCCGATGTAGAGGATGGTGGGCAGGGTGTTGCACATGGAGCGCAGGAAAGAGCGCTGCTTGCTGGTAAGTTCGGACATGGTAAAGTCTCCTTTGTTTATGAGGTGGAAAAAAATCAATCAACGAAATCGAATTCCATTTCATCCATGCACACGGTGCTGCCTTCCCGGGCGCCGGCTTTACGCAGGGCGTCAATGATGCCGGCACGGCGCATGGTGCGGTGGAACCAGTTGAGGGATTCTTCGTCGTTAAAGTTCACGCTGTCAATCAGCTGGGTAACGGCCGGGCCGGAAACGAAGAAGGTATTGCCCTCCCGTTCAATTTCATAGCCTGCGCCTTCCAGAATTTCCGGCATCACTTCTTCTTCGGTGAAGGGCGGAGGCACGGGAATTGTGGCCAGGGTATCGGCAATGCAATCCATCAGGGCGTCAAAGCCCTTGTGGGCGGCGGCGCTGACGGGGAAG
>JAZUQI010000235.1:0-6942 GCA_045605625.1 Clostridia bacterium | reverse complement strand
GAATAAGGCGGATATGCCCAAGTTCCTGCCCCTGATCAAGCGCAGCGGCTACCTGATCCTGCCTCTGCTGGTCATCCTGGCCTTCCTCAGCCTGGGCTACACCCCCATCTTTGCTGCTTTGGTCGGTATTGCCTCCTGCGTGATCTGCGACATCATCCGTCATCTGATCATCGGCATCACCGGCGCCATCGAAGCCCGCAAAGCTCGCAAAGAAGCTGCTTCCACCGGCAAGATCATCCTGGATACCGCTGTTTCCACCGGTGTGGACGTGGTAGCTTCGCTGGATAAGGGTGCCCGGAATGTGCTTTCCGTAGCCGTAGCCTGCGGCATGGCCGGTATCATCGTGGGCATGATCACCCTCACCGGCATCGGCCAGACACTGGGCAACAGCCTGACAGCCCTGGCCGGCGGCAACCAGTACCTGACGCTCATCTTCACCATGCTGGCCTCCATCATTCTGGGCATGGGCGTTCCCACCACCGCCAACTACCTCATCACTTCCACCATCATGGCAGGTACCGTGATGAAAGTGGTGGGCTGCGAAATGCTGGCCGCCCACATGTTCGTTTTCTACTTCGGCATCATTGCCGATATCACGCCCCCGGTGGCCCTGGCCGCCATGGCCGGCAGCGCCATCGCCAAGAGCGATCCTTTCAAAACTGGCCTCAACGCCGTGAAGCTGGCCATTGCCGCCTTCATCGTGCCCTACCTGTTTGTGTTCAATAACAAAATGCTGTTGATCGGCGCCCAGTGGTATGATGTGCTGCAAATCGGCATCACCTCCATCTTCGGCATGATGGGCATCGCCGCTGCGCTGGAAGGCTATTTCTCCCGGCATGCGCACCTTTTGCAGCGGATTTTGTTCCTGGCCGGCGGTTTGCTGCTGATTGAACCGAGCCTGATGACGGATATCATCGGCATTGTGGTCATCGTGATCCCCATCCTCTGGCAGGATATTGAAAACAAAAAGCTGGGCGGCCGGATGGAACCCTCCCATGATACATATCAGGGCATGTCCTTTGGCAAAAAACTGAGCACCATCCTCACCGAATCCTTCGTGATGATCGGCAAGCTGTTCAAGGGCAAATCCTCTGCCAACGCCTGAAACAAGCATAACAAAAGCGGCATCCATGCGGATGTCGCTTTCTTTCTATATGCGGGGTTTCACCTCTGCACCCCACCAGGGGCAAGAAAGGGGCTCAGGTAACTCAAAATTCAGAATTAAGAATTCAAAATTCAGAATTTATCATGTTTGCCATTTTTCTATTTAAGTTGCATAAATGGTGCTCATTCGCTGACACACCCCAAAAGCCTTCCCCTGGAGGGGAAGGTGGCAGGCGAAGCCTGACGGATGCGGTGGCGCTAAAAATTCAGAATTCTGAATTAAGAATGCAGAATGAAGCGTGTTTTTCACTATGTAAAACCGGATAGATAAGACAAAGAAAGGCGCCGTTGTGTAAAGGGGGCTGGCTGCGAACCAGACTGGGGGATTGTAAAATTCAGCATTTATCATTCTCCACGGGCCGGGCGGCGCTTCGCCGCCTGCCGGATGCCATGGCATCCGGGGAAAAAGAAAACACCGTCGAAGAAGAAAGTTTACCTTCTTTCCCGGCGGTGTTTCGTTTTCATAATGCCCGTGGAACAGTCCCTTTCGTTTCCGCACGTTTCATGCGGAAAAGTGTTGGCAGATAAAACAACCTGTTCGCAAAATGGGTGCAGGGCCAAGGACCCTGCCGCAGGGTTTCAGGAACTGCGAAAGCCCCTGCTCCGTCCTCCGCACTTAGCGGCAGAATTTTTCGATGTAGGCATCCAGGCAGTTCTGAATCACCTGCTTGGCGGCATCGGCTCCGGCCAGTTCATCCACCACCGTTTCCTTGCCTTCCAGGTTCTTGTAGACGGTGAAGAAATGGCTCATTTCATCGAAGATATGGGCCGGCAGTTCGCTCACGTCATGGTAAGTGTTATAGGTGGGGTCATGGAAAGGGATGGCGATGATTTTTTCGTCCAGGCGGCCCTGATCCTTCATGGTGATCACGCCGATGGGATAGCAGCGCACCAGGCTCAGCGGCTGGATCACTTCGCTGCACAATAGCAGCACGTCCAAGGGATCCCCGTCATCGGCATAGGTGCGGGGAATCAGGCCGTAATTGGCCGGGTAGTGGGTGGATGTATACAAAATCCGGTCCAGCATCAGATGGCCGGTTTCCTTGTCCAGCTCATACTTTTTCTTGCTGCCCTTTTCAATTTCAATGACAGCAATGAAATCGCTCTTGGTGATCCGGGAAGGGGAAATATCGTGCCAGATGTTGCTCATTTCGTTTCGCCTCGTTTCTAATGATTACGAATAAGTATTTTAGCAACTTCCCCTCCCCTTGTAAAGCCCGATACAGAAAAAATGCGGTTTTTATACTGTTAGCGGACGAAATTTTTCCAATGATAAAGCGGCAAAGCATAGCGCCTTGCCGCCCTTTTTTATTCTGCCTGTGCGCTTAAAGCCTCCATCACCTGTTCTTCCTGGAACTGGTTGGTGTACAGCTTATAGTAGGCTCCCTTTTTGCGCAGCAATTCCTGATGGGTGCCCTGCTCGGCAATCCTGCCGCCGTCAATCACCAGAATGCGGTCCGCATTGCGGATGGTGGACAGGCGATGGGCAATGATGAAGGAAGTGCGCCCCTCCAGCACGCTGGAAATGGCATGCTGGATGATTTGCTCCGTCTGGGTATCCACGGACGAGGTGGCCTCATCCAGTACAAAAATTTTGGGGTCTGCCAGAATGGCCCGGGCGAAGGAAATCAGCTGTTTTTCCCCGGTGGAAAGGCGGTTGCCGCCTTCCCCCACATCGGTATCATAGCCTTTTTCCATCTTCAGGATGAAGCTTTCCGCATTCACCATTTTGGCCGCCCGTTCAATTTCCTCATCGGTGGCATCCAGCTTGGCATAGCGGATGTTATCCCGGATGGTGCCGGAAAAGAGCCTGGGTTCCTGCAATACATAGCCCAGATTGCTTTGCAGCCACAACTGGCTGCGCTCTGTGTAATCCACCCCGTCAATCAGGATTTGCCCGGCGGTGGGTTCATAGAACCGGCACACCAGGTTCACCACCGTGCTTTTCCCGGCGCCGGTGGGGCCCACCAGGGCAATGGTTTCCCCGGCATTGATTTTCAGGTTGAAGTCGCTTAGCACCTTCTCCCCTTCCTTGTAGCGGAAATCCACATGCTGGAATTCCACATGGCCCACAAGTTCCGGCCAGTTTTCCGTTTTGGGGTGGAAATTATCGCCGAAAATTTCTTCCACTTCGGGGCTGTCCACAATTTCGGGTTCAGTATCCAGCAGGGTAATCACCCGCTCCGCCGCCGCCTGGGAGGATTGCATTTCCGCAAAGGTATTGGCAATATCCCGGACGGGCTGGAAGAACTGCACGGTGTAGTTCACAAAGGCCTGCACCACACCCAGCGTCATGCCGCCGATCATCACCTGATGGCCGCCCTGCCACAGGGCATAGGCCGTGGCCAGGGAGCCCAGGGAAATCACAATGGGCAGGTACACAGAGGAAAGGGTGGCCGCCCGGACGGAGGAACGCTTCATTTCCTTGGTAAGGGCGGTGAATTCCCGGGTGTTCATTTCTTCACGCACCAACGTTTTGGTGGTTTTCGCCCCCATGATGCCTTCGTTAAAGGCGCCGGTGATTTTGCTGTTGGTTTTGCGCACAGCCCGGTAGCTGTGCAAAATGCGCTGCTGGAACCACCAGGAAACCACGGCCAAAGGCGGAATCACCACGATCACCACCAGGGCCAGCTGCCAGTTCAGCAGGAACATGGTCACGCCGCTGGCCAGCAGCATGATCACACCCCAGCTTAAATCCAGCAGGGACCAGCCGATGGTTTCCGAAAGCCTTTGGGTATCGCTGGTCACCCGGCTCATCAGATACCCCACAGGCATCCTGTCGTAATAGGAAAAGGGCAGTTCCTGCAATTTGCGGAAGGCCAGACGGCGGATGGTGTAGCACACGCCGCACTCCACCTTGCCCCCCAGATACAAAAACAGGAAGATGAGGCACACCTGCAGGGCCGTCAGGCCCAGATACAGGCCGATGAAACCGGGCAGGCCTTCCGTGCCACCGGGGTTATTGAGGTTAGGGATAAAATGGTCAATGGCATAGCTGGTGAGCAAAGGGAACAGCACATCGCACAAGGCCGTACCGCCCATGCAGAACATCAGCCGGTATAAATCCTTATGATATTCCTTGGCATGCACCAATAGCTTTTTCCACAGGGTAAGGGAAAATCGTTTGGTATAATCCTGTTCTTCAAACTGTTGCATAGGTTTCTTCCTCCTCTCTGAATTCTTCTTCCAGAGACGACTGGATGTTGAAAATCCGGCTGTACAGGCCCTCCTGATGAATCAATTCTTCGTGGGTGCCCTGCTGGGCAATGCGGCCGTTTTCCATCACCAGAATCAAATCCGCCTGGGAGAGCGTCACAATGCGGTGGCTGATGATAATGGTGGTCACATCCTGGCTGCGCTTTTTCAGGGCGGCACGGATCTGGGCATCGGTTTCCGTATCCACGGCGGACAGGGAATCGTCGAAGATCATCACGTCGTTATCCTTCATCAGGGTACGGGCAATGGCAATGCGCTGCTTCTGGCCGCCGGAAAGGGTAACGCCCCTTTCGCCCACCAGGGTTTCATAGCCTTTATCGCTTTCCAGAATGAATTCCTTGGCGGCGGCATCCGTCACCGCTGCGTCAATTTCCTGATCGGTATAGTGTTCCCTGGCAATGCCCACGTTTTCCTTCAGCGTTCTGGAATACAGGAAGGGTTCCTGCAATACAAGGCCCACCCGGCTGCGCAGATACCGCCGGTCAATCTGGTTGATGGGGGTGCCGCCAATGCGGATTTCCCCCTGCTGAGGCTCAAACAGCCGCTGCATCAAATGCACCACGCTGGATTTGCCGCTGCCGGTGGCCCCTAAGATGGCCACGGTTTTCCCGGCAGGAATGGTAAAACTCATATCCTGCAATACGTTCCGCTTGCCGTCGTAGCCAAAGGTCACATGGTCAAACACAATATCCCCTTTCAGGGAAGGGCGGATGGCATTGGGTTCCTCCGGCTCCGTGGGCTCCGTCAGGATTTCGGTAATGCGGCCAATGGCCACGCTGCTCTTCCCCGCATCGGACAGAATGCGCCCCAGCTGGCGGATGGGCCACAGAAGCTTCCAGATATAAGAGGTGAAAATGGTCAGGGTGCCGATGGTGATTTCCCCCCGAATGGCGAAAATCACGCACACAATCAGGGTAATCATGGATTGCAGCATGCTCAGGGCATCGCTGGTGGCCCAATACACCGCCAGCAAATTGCACACCCGGAAGTTTTTCTTCCGGAAATCCTGATTGGCCTGTTCAAATTTTTCCACTTCATGTTCCTGCCGGCCAAAGGCACGCACCACCCTAACGCCGGTTAAGTTTTCCTGCAAAACGGCGCTTAAGCGGCCTTCCGCTTCGTCCGTCAGCTTGAAGGATTTGATTACCCACTTGAAAAACAGCCAGGCAAACAAAAACAGCGCCGGAATCATAATCATGCTGATCAGGGCAATTTTCACATTTTCCCGCAGCAGGTAAAACAGGGCAATGCCAATCATTAGTACAGCGTTCACCACCTGCATCAACTGCATGGAAAGAAAGCGGCGCACCGTTTCCACATCCGAGGTGCAGCGCTGCACCATATCCCCCGTTTCCGCCTTCACATGATAGGCAAAGGGCAGCTTCTGAATGTGGCCGTACAAACGTTCACGCAAAGTGAGGGCCACGTTTTCCCCGGCAATGCTCTGGGCCCGGCCCTTGCCAAAGGAAAATACACCGCTGATCAGGTTCAGCCCCACCAGCAACAGCCCCACAATCCACAAATTATGGGCCATGTATTCCCGGCCGCCGATTTTTTCCACCCACCGGTTCACAAATTCCGGCATGCGGCTGGGCAGCCCCTGCAGGTAATGGTCAATGGTTTCGGCCATAAAAATGGGGGTAATAAATTCGATGGCCACGGTGAAAATGGTGCAAATCATGGCCACCAGAAAGAACCAGCGGTTCTTCCAGAATAATTTCCGCATCAGGTGCGGACCCGGTTTATGCATAGGTTTTCTTCCCTCCTTGGTAAAGCGTGGCTTTTTGCCGCTCCCCTTGCAAAAAGCGCATGAAAAAAGGCCATCCGTCCTGTGCGACCGATGGCCTTGTTACATCAAAAAAGATGGTGTTATAACAGGCGGCCGCAAACAGACATAAACATACCTGCTCGTGCGAATGCAATTTCTTTCCGATTGATCATGTTTGCAGCCTCCTTTCCTCAATTTGGTATAAATTCACGAGCAGTATACACCGCAGGTGCAGCCTTGTCAAGGATTTTTTGCATTTTTTCTGTCAGGGCATGGATTTTTCTTGCAATGAAAGGGCAGGTTGTGGTATAATGCAGGCTGTATGCAAATGACTATTAGGGGGGTATTTTCTTGAAATTCCACGAGCTGGACAGCAAGCCGAATTTTTCCCAGATTCAGCCGGACGTGCTGAAATATTGGGAGGAAAACCATATTTTTGAAAAATCCCTGAACGATAAAAAGGGTGAAACCGTGTTTTACGACGGCCCTCCCTTCCCCACCGGCAAGCCCCATCATGGCACGGTGCTGGTTTCCTTCATTAAGGATATGATCGCCCGGTACTGGACCATGCGGGGCACCCCCGTTCCCCGGGTGTGGGGCTGGGATTGCCATGGCCTGCCCATTGAAAACCTGGCGGAAAAAACCCTGGGCATCGAAGATAAATCCGTTATCGAAAAACCCACCTGCCATCAGGCGGCGGATGAATGCACCCGCCATCATGAAGAAGGCTGCGAATGCCACCATAACGAACTGTGGCTGAACGCCATCGATAAGGCCGAAGAAGAAGCCGCCCG
>JAZUQI010000234.1:0-3837 GCA_045605625.1 Clostridia bacterium | reverse complement strand
AAACTTGCCCATTTTAAATTACCTCCCCGGGTAAATTGCTTTTGGTGACGCAGTTTCCTGCGATACATCCATAATTGACAGCTTTGCTATTGTAACACATTCCAAAGGCGATTGCAAGCATTTTTTCTCATTTTCTCTCCTGTTTTTCATCTTTTTTTCTCTTTTTTCCATTTTCGCCTTTTCCATACATTTTTCTTTCTATTTTTTACATTTTGTGTTATACTGTTTCCATCAACACAAGGGAGCGTGTACCCATGCGAATATCCGAACTGCCAAGGGAGCAATTTGAAGGCTACGAATTGGTTTTTTCCTATGATAGCCGGGCGTTTTATGATTTGCGCCTGCGTTCCACGGAAAATGTGTTTTCCGCCGAATTTGTGCGCACCCCCTGTCCGCTGATCCATAAAGAATTTGTGGATAAATTGTTTGCCCCCTACTGGGATGATCCCCGGGCTTTTGGCCTGTGGGACGGGCAAAAATTGCTGGCCGTGATGGAAATCACCCCGGAAAACTGGAATAAACGCCTGCGGGTGACCAACCTGTTTGTGCAGGATGGGTATCGCCGCCGGGGCTATGGCACCCTGCTGATGACGAAAGCCCGGGAAATGGCCAAGGCTATGGGCTGCCGGGCGCTGATTCTGGAAACCCAAAGCTGCAACAGCGCTGCTATTTCCTTTTACCTCTCCCAAGGCCTTTCCTTCATGGGGTTCAACGCCTGCGAGTATTCCAATCAGGATGTGGAAAAGCACGAGATCCGCATTGAGATGGGTTGCCTGTTCTAATTCTTTTTTCTTACTTTTTTCGGGAAGCAGCAGCCGTGCTGCTTCCTTTTTTCATGCTTTTTGAAAACGTTTCCTATGTATATTTATCCGCTAAAAAATTTTTAGTATTTTTTGATACTCATTCATGAAAAGTGATGTTGTTTTTTGGCATAATACCTTTGTATCAACGCATTGGAAGGATCGATAGCACTATGTATTTCAGACGAATCCGTGATATGCGCGAAGATGCAGACCTGACCCAGGCCCAGATTTCCGAATATCTTGGCATCGCACAAACGGTGTACAGCCGTTATGAACGTGGATATCAGACCATGCCGCTGCACCTGCTCATACGCCTTGCGGATTACTACAACGTATCTCTGGATTACCTCACCGGCCGCAGCGATTGTAAAAATTGCGGCCCCCGGAAACAAAAACCCTGATTCCTTTCAAAACAAAATACGCTTCTGATTTTTTTCAGAATCACATACAAAAAAGAACAGGCTCTCCTCGGTTTTCCGAGACAAGCCTGTTCTTTTTGCCTATTTTTCGGTTTTATTATTTCCTCAGGCCATACCAGAAGGTAATTTCAATGGTTTCAATCTTTTCGATGGCCGGGTCATTGCGGTTGATGGGGGTGGGGGTTACGCCGGTCAAATCGCCAAAGCGCACCCGGGCATTTTCCCTGGGCACCTTGGTAACCCATTCGTTGAACAGGTTCACACGGGTGCAGATGGAATTATCGCTGGTGGTATAGGGACGGCCCTTGAAGCGGTACACTTCCCCATTGATTTTGCATTCCGTAATATCCAGCACATAGCCGGGGAACAGCTTTTCACCATTGGCAATGCCGATGGCGGCAAAGGCCACGGAAGCAGAATAGCCCTTTTCCGTACCGGTGAAATCCAGCGCCACTTTGTAGGTGCCTTCCCCATTGATCACAGCATCGGTGGCCACAAGGCCTGCGCTGATGGTATCAGGCTGGTATTCATCCCCCACGCTGTAGGAATAGGTCCAGGATCCATCGCTCCACATGATCCAGGCCACGGCCTTGTCGTTGCCTGCCACCACCGCATCCTTGCGGAAGGTATCCGGTGCCTGGGAAAGCTGGGCATCCATCCGGGCCTTGGCTTCCTGTTGCACCTGTTCATAGGCTTTGCCTTCTTCGGTTGCTGCGTTCCGGCCGGCATAGAGGGCCGCCACATCCGCATCGCCCATTTTCAGTTCCTTGCGGATATAGAAGCCGCTGCAATCCCACAGGCAGGAAGTATAATCATAATAATCGCAGTTATCCAGGAACCGCTGGTGATAATTCACAGTGTTTTCTTTCAGTTCCGCATTGATGGGCAGGGCGCCGTATTCGCCGATTACCACACCGATGCCCTGCCGGGAGAATTTCTGCATCCGGGAAAGCATTTTATCCATGGCTTCATAATCTTTTTTCGTACCCCACGCCGTAGCGCCGGAAACGCTTTCCGCCCCGCAGTAAGACCAGGGATCATAATAATGCACAGAAATCAGCAGCTTATCTTCCGCCGTATCCGTGGGCATTTTGAAACGATTATCGCAGGTTTGTTCAATATTGGTGCCATAGCCCGGAATCAGCAGGAAACGGGTGGCGTTATTACCGCCGGTGGCACGGACGGTATCCACAAAGGCCTGGTTCACTTCGTTGGCCAGGGCATACCGCTGGTCATCGGAAAGGTAGGTCACCACGGAGTCGTTGCAATACAGGGCGGAATCTTCGTCAAACCTGGCGCCGATTTCTTCATTGGCCCCTTCAAAAATCAGGTAATCGGAATAATCCTTGAAATATTCGGCAATCTGCGTCCACATGCCCTTGTAGGCTTCCATAGCCAGGGCCCGGGTTTCCGCTTTTTCGGAGCCGAACATGCCCCACCAGCCGCCGTCCCAATGGTCGTTGATGATCACATACATATCCGCATTCCGGGCATAATCCACAATTTCCTTCACCCGGGCCAGATAAGGTTCATCCAGGGTGTAATCCCCATCCGTCAGGTGAGAGGCGTTGGTCATCCACGCCACCGGGATGCGGATGGTGTCAAACCCGGCGGCCTTCATGCCGCTGAGCATTTCCTGAGTGGTTACCGGCTGACCCCAGCCCACTTCATAGGCCGTGGGGGCTTTGCCCGTGTTGCCGCCCAGGCCGAATTTCCGGGCGTCGCAGGCTTCCATGGTGTTGCCCAGGTTTGTGCCGTTGCCCATCAGCCGGGTCAGCTCCAATGCGGAAAGGTTTTCCCGCATCACGCCGTCATCCCCCTCCGCTGCAGCAAAGGGCATGGCGCACATAACCAGCAAAAGGGCGCAAACCAGCATTTTCCATACATGATGCATGTTGTACATAACGTTTCATCCTTTCCTTGATGTTGCAAACGTTTTCATGCCTTTATTATAGCAAGTTTTGTCCCGTTATGCAATCGTTTTTTGCCCTTTCCTTCTTTTTTTCTCAAGGTTTTTCTGCTATACTGAAGGCAACACAGGAAAAGGAAGCAGGAGCGATGGAATTATTGCACGTGGAAAAAGATTTTGTGGTGTGTGTAAAGCCCGTTGGGCTGGATGCGGAGCATGCCCTGCCCGATGCCCTGAAGGAAGAACTAGGCGGAGAGATTTACCCCCTGCACCGGCTGGATTTGAATGTGGGGGGCGTGATGGTATACGCAAGAACAAAGGCCTGTGCCGCCGCCCTTTCCAAATGCATTCAGGAAGGGAGCATGGTGAAGGAATACGTGGCCCTGGTTCACGGCACGCCGCCGCCGGAAGGCATTTTGGAAGATTTCCTGTTTAAAGATCCTCAGAAAAACAAAGTGTTTGCGGTAAAGCGCCTGCGAAAAGGCGTGAAGGAAGCCCGGCTTTCCTATCAGGTTCTGCGCACGGAAAAGGAACAAAGCCTTGTGCATATCCGGCTGTATACCGGCCGTTCCCATCAGATTCGGGTGCAGTTTTCCAGCCGGGGTTATCCTTTGGTGGGCGATCATAAATACGGCTCCCGGGACACTGCCGAAACCCCCTTCCTGTTTTCCTGCCGCTTAACCTTCCCCTATCATGGCGAAACATG
>JAZUQI010000233.1:0-5310 GCA_045605625.1 Clostridia bacterium | reverse complement strand
TGCCCGACGGCACCATTCCCCCGGTGGAAATGACCAGCCTTGGTTTTGAAGAGTCCCTGAACCCCTACAAGATCACCCCGGCGGAAATTGCCTGCGTGCTGAAGGGGGACTGCTTTGTGACGGAAAAGGATGCCTTCACACGGGTGGTGACCAACATCCGCCATGGCAGCGTGCTGGGCTATAAGTATTTTGACTTCGGGGAAGATTACGGCTCTTCCTTTATGACGCTGGCCTTGCAGGTGAAGGGCATGGGGGCGTTCTGCAATGTGCATGTGCATATCGATGGGGAAGACGGCCCGGAAATCGGCTGCGTGCGCATTGGCGGCGGCGACCAGATTTACAAAGTGAACTGCAAAAACGTAACGGGCCGCCACGCCCTGTACCTGACGGTGGAGGTGGATATTCAGGGCTGGACCAGGGATCATTTTGCCGATAAGGCCCTCTTTGAACTGGAAAACTTCACTTTCTTCAAATAACAAAAAATGTAATGCAAACGGTCGCAGGGGCACAAAACCCCCCCCGCGCTTTTTATATTGAAAAGTGGGGGAAAGAATGATATACTTATTCTGTGATAATATGCGCATTTTGTACGGGAAAGGACACACCAAGGAAACATGAAGCTGGAAAACAAGGAACGGATGCGAAAAACCGTATTGGTTGCATCCATCGTGCTGATATTGATTGCCTTTTTGCTGCTGGGGTATTTTATTGGAATTCCGCTGGTGAAGCAGTTTCGGGAAAGCCCCGAATCCTTCCGGGATTATGTGAATGCCCACGGCGTGCTGGGCCCCTTTCTGATGATTGCCATCACCATGCTGCAGGTGGTTGTGGCCATTTTGCCGGGGGAACCTTTTGAACTGGCGGCCGGGTTTGTGTTTGGCTGGGTGAAGGGCAGTTTTTTATGCATGATTGGCATTGCGGCGGCGTCCACCATGGTGTTTTTGCTGGTGCGGCTGTTTGGCAAAAAAGTGGTGGAGCTTTTCTTCCACGAAGATAAAATTCGCCAGTACGCTTTTTTGCAAAATACCAAGCGGCTGAATGTGCTGGTGTTCATCCTGTTTTTAATTCCCGGCACCCCCAAGGATCTGCTCACTTATGTGGTGCCGCTCACGCCCATGCCCCTTGCGGATTTTTTGTGGATTTCCCTGCTGGCCCGGGTGCCCTCCCTGCTTTCTTCCACCATCACCGGCGGCCTGGCCCAGAAGGGCAGCTACACCGCCGCCATCATCACCTACGCCATCACGGCGGTGATCAGCGGGCTGATGATTTTGTGGTATCGCAAAAGCGAAAAGAAACAAAAAAGTGAGGATCAGGCCGCATGAACAAACAGCTTCGCAGCAGCCTGCTGCTGCTTTTAACCGCCGCCATCTGGGGCTTTGCCATGGCAGCCCAGCGGGCCGGGTCGGAACATTTATCCCCCATCACCTTTAACGCCCTGCGCACCACCATGGCCTTTGTTTGCCTGCTGCCCTTGTGCCTGTACCAGGAAAAAAAGCAGCCCGCCCCCTTTGGCAAACGGGATATCAAGGCCGGGTGCATCGTGGGCACGGTGCTTTTCATTGCGGCGCTGCTTCAGCAAATCGGCGTCAGCGGCGCAGAAGGCACGGATGCCGGAAAGGCCGGGTTCATCACCGCCCTGTATGTGGTGCTGGTGCCGGTATTGGGGGTGTTTGCCGGGAAGAAAACGGGGCTGGTCACCTGGCTTTCCCTGCTTATGGCCATTCCGGCGCTGTATCTGCTGTGCATGGCGGAAGGCTCCGCCTTCACCCTGGCCCCTTCCGATGCTTCCCTTCTGGTGGGGGCGGTGTTCTGGGCGCTGCATATTCTGGTGACGGATCATTATGTGGTAACGGTGCCGGCCCTGCGGCTGTGCGTGATTCAGTTTTTCGTGGGCATGGTGCTGAACTGGGCTTGCGCCCTTTTGATGGAAGATATGGCCCGGCAGGATGTGCTGGGGGGCTTGTGGGCCGTGGCCTATTGCGGCATTTTGTCCACCGGCGTGGGGTACACTTTGCAAACGCTGGGGCAGAAGGATTGCCACCCGGCCCTGGCGGCGCTGATATTGTGCCTGGAATCGGTTTTCTGCGTGATTGCAGGGGCCCTGATGCTGGGGGAAAAGATGACGGCCTGGGGCTACCTTGGCTGTGTGCTGATGCTGGCGGCCGTGGTGCTGGCCCAGGGCGGCGCATTGATGAAGAACAGAAAGGTGCATCAAGATGTTTGAGATGGATCAGGAGGCCCTCCGCTTTGGCACAACGCCGGTGGAGAACCGCTTCATTCTGGATTATTTGCCTTCCGCCAAGGGCGATTTTGTGAAGGTATATTTGTGGTGCCTGATGAAGGTGAACGCAGGGGAGGCTTTCGGGCTGGAAGAAATGGCCCAGGAGCTGTTTTTGACGGTTTCGGAAGTGGAAGCGGCTCTGCGCTACTGGGAACGCCGGGCGCTGGTGGTGCGATTGCAGGATGTGCCGCCCAAATACCGCCTGTATTCCCCCACCCAGCAATCCCTGAAAAAGGGCACGCCCCTGATGGCGGATGATGGGTATGTGGCGTTTACGGAAAATGTGTACGCCCTGTTTGCGGACAGGCGGAAAATCACCCCTTCGGAAATTGCCCTGGCCTGGGAATGGGTGGAGGATATCGGCCTTTCCCAGGAAGTGGTTTTGATGCTGCTCACCCATTGCATCAGCCAGCGGGGGGTGCAGTTTTCCCTGAAAAAGGCGGAAAGCCTGGCCGTGCGCATGAAGGAAGAAAATGTGATCACCTGCGATGATGCGGATCATTTCCTCCGCCACGAACAGGCCATTCACGAAGGGGCAAGGAAAGTGCTCTCCCGGATGGGCAAGCGCCGGGCGGTGAGCCAGGATGAACTGGATCTTTACCAGAAATGGGTGAAGGAATGGGGCTTTGATAAAGAGGCCATTCTGGATGCCTGCGCAGAAACCACCAAGGGAGACCCCTCCTTCAAATACCTGGATGGCATTTTGAACGGCATTCGCAGCCGCAGCACGGCCCGCACCGGCACCCAGGTGAAGCAGCAGCTGGAACAGGAATATCAGGTGAAGGAACAGTATGTGCAGGTGCTTTCGGAACTGAAATTCCGCCTTTCCCCGGCGGCGGCAAGGCGGCTGTATGAACGCTGGCTTGCGGTGCAGCCCCATGAGGTGCTGGTATTGGCGGCCCGGGAAGGGGGACGGAAGGGCTGCGATCTGGAAACCTTCGAGGCCCTGCTGGAGGACTGGAAAAAGCGTGGGCTGACGGATGCCCGGGCCGTAGAAGAATACCTGACCCAGTTCCGCCGGAAGAACACCCTGCTGCGCCAGGTGTATGATGCCTGCGGCCATAACGGGCGGCCCACGGAGGGCGATCGGATCCTGTTGGATAAATGGGCCGGGATGGGCATGGATGAGGCCTTGATTTTGCAGGCGGCCCAGCAGGCCCGGATGGCGGAAGGCAGCAAAATGGCCTATCTGGATAAGGTGCTGGAGGCCTGGCATGATGCCGGGGTGACGGATGTATCCCAGGCACGGCCTGCGAAACAGCAGCCGGCCGGACGGGGCGTGAAGCAGGTTTCGGCCCAGGCCTACACCCAGCGTGAATATACGGAGGAAGAGTTGGATCTTGTTTCGGAGGACCTGTTTGAAGAGGTGAGAAGACGCCGTGGATAAACTGATTTTGCAGGATGTGCAGCTGGCATTGGAAGAAAAGCGCCACCGGAATGAAATGGAAGAAGGCCGCCGCCTGGCGGAAATGAGGCAGAAGCATCAGGAGATTGCCAAAATGGTGGATCAGCGGCACCAGATGGTGCTGCATAGCGTGCGCAGCATTTTTTCCGGCACCGGGAAGGACCCCGTCCAGCAGATGGAAGCCTATAACGCCGCCATCGGCGATGCGCTGGAAAAGGCCGGCTATGCCCGGGATTATCTGGCCCCCATTTACGAATGCAAGGTGTGCCAGGATAAAGGGTATGTGTATGAAAACGGCCTGAAAAAGCAATGCGATTGCCTGAAAAAGGCCTATGAAACGGCGGTTCGTGCGGCGGATAAAGGGGCGGCGGTGGCCTCCTTTGCGGCTTTTGATCCCCTGCGGTTCCCGGAAAAACCCCTGCCCGGTGCGGATGTGACCCAGCGGGAATATATGGGGCTGATCCGGGAAAAGTGCCTGTTTTACACCCGGCAGGTGCAGGGTGGTATGGTGCAGAATTTGCTGCTGCACGGCGGCAGCGGCCTGGGGAAAACCTACCTGCTCCATTGCATTGAACGGGAAGCGGCGGCCCTGGGGGTGGATTGCCTGTTTGTGACCGCTTATGATTTACTGGATGCCCTGCGCAATGCCTACTTTGGCCGGGAGAATGACCTGGCCGATGCCTGCATGAAGGTGCCGCTTTTGCTGGTGGATGACCTGGGCATGGAGCCGCTGATGGAAAATGTGACGGTGGAGCAGATTTATCACCTGCTGAACAGCCGCATCAGCCGGGGCCTGTATACCGCATTCAGCACCAATTTAACACGGGTGGAACTGGAAAAACGGTATACGGAACGGCTAACGTCCCGTTTCTTTGATGTGCGCACCAGCATGGATCTGCCCTTCTATGGCAGCGATATCCGGCTGAAGAAATGAAGAGGAGGAAGGAGGAAATTCAGCATTCAGAATGCTCACTTGAGGTGTTTTAAAGGATGAATAATTGTTCTATCTGGTTATAAAAGCCTCGTCAACCCCTTTTGCGTTTTAAACAAGTACGTAAGCAAAACGATCATCCGGCATGTCACCGGATGATCGTCTTTTCTCATTATGGGATAAATAGTTCCTAAAAACTCTCTGACTATGGGGGGAAGCCTTAAGGAACAATTTATCCAGCAACGAACAAACGAGCATCCGACGATCATGCCGGATGCTCATTTGCTTATTTGACCCAACAAACGCAATGCACCGGAACGGTGCGTATAATTGCGCCCTCCTGAAATGATGGGAAAGTGGGGGGGGAGTTGCTGGTTAATTGGTATTTATCGGTTTATTGGATTAAAGTTTATAATACATATAGTTTTCATTATGCTTAAAACCGAAAGCCGAATATAATTTTGTACCCATATCTGACGCTGTTATTTGCACTGTTCCGCAACCATATTCTTTTGCTTCCTTAACTACACGAGCAAGTAATTCTTTAGCAATTCCTTTTCTCCTATAATCAGGATTCGTAAACATGCTGGACAATATTCCTGTTTTACCACTGGGACATCCAAATATGGGAGGCCTTTCCACAAAAGACATTCCACTTGTTCCGATAATTGTATCACCATCCAAAGCAATCCA
>JAZUQI010000232.1:0-16438 GCA_045605625.1 Clostridia bacterium | reverse complement strand
CAGATGCGGGGTCGCGGGGCGGTTGCTCGTTTCCCGCACGGCGACAATCATGGTATAATAAGGATTAGGAATCTGCTTGCAGATTCCGGGTCGCCGGGCGGTTGTTCGTTTACCGCACGGCGATAATCATGGTATCATACATTTCAGTACTTGGCAATACGGGGATTTTCCAAATATGTGACAAAAAAACCGGAAGGAGAAATTTCCTTCCGGTTGATTTTTTTATTTCACCACGATGTTCAGCAGGCGGCCGGGCACGAAAATCACTTTCACGATGCTGCGGCCATCCACAATCTTCTGCACCTGGGGCAGCTTGGGCAGTTCTTCCTGGGCGGATTCACGGGTGAGGGTGGCGGGGATCATCAACTTGCCCTTCACCTTTCCGTTCACCTGCACAGCAATTTCCACTTCATCCCGGGTGAGGCTGTTTTCATCGTATGCAGGCCAGCCCTGGGTATACACGGGGGCGCCGTAGCCCTGCTTTTCCCAAATTTCTTCGCAGATATGGGGGGAAACGGGGCTGAGTAGCAGAAGCAGCGTCTTGTATTCAGCATGATTCAGGCTGCCCTTGGCATAAATTTCGTTCACCAGCGTCATCATCTGGGCGATGGCGGTGTTGAACTTCATCTGTTCAATATCTTCGGAAACCTTTTTGATGGTTTGGTTCACGGTGACCTTCAGTTCATCGGAGTACTGTTCGCCATCCACCAGCATTTCCTGCAATCTCCACACGCGGTCCAGGAACTTACGGCAGCCGCGGGCGCCGTTGGTGCTCCACGGAATGGCCTGGTCAAAGGCACCCATGAACATTTCGTACATCCGGAAGGCATCGGCGCCGATATCCGCAATGATTTCGTCGGGGTTTTCCACGTTGCCCCGGCTCTTGCTCATCTTTTCGCCGTCAGCCCCCAGGATCATGCCCTGGGCGGTGCGCTTCATGTAGGGTTCGGGGCAGCTCACTTCGCCGATATCATACAGGAACTGATGCCAGAAGCGGCTGTAGAGCAGGTGGCGGGTGACGTGTTCCATGCCGCCGTTATACCAATCCACGGGCATCCAGTAATCCAGCGCTTCCTTGGAAGCGAAGGCCTGGTCGTTATGGGGATCGCAGTAGCGCAGGAAATACCAGCTGGAACCGGCCCACTGGGGCATGGTATCCGTTTCACGCTGGGCAGGGGCGCCGCACTTGGGGCAGGTGCAGTTGACGAAGGATTCAATCCGGGCCAGAGGGCTCTTGCCATCGGTGCCGGGCTGGAAATCTTCCACTTCGGGCAGCATCAGGGGCAGTTCTTCATAGGGAACGGCCACCACGCCGCACTTTTCGCAGTGCACCAGCGGAATGGGTTCGCCCCAGTAGCGCTGACGGTTGAAGGCCCAATCCTTCATTTTGTACTGAACGCCGGCCTTGCCGATGCCCATCTTTTCAATTTCTTCCAGCACCCGGGCGATGGATTCCTTCTTGTTGGTGTAGCCGTTGAGGAAGGAGGAGTTCACCATTTCGCCGTCGCCGGTGTAGGCTTCTTTTTCGATATCGCCGCCCTTGATGACTTCGATGATATCGATGCCGAACTTCTTGGCAAATTCCCAGTCACGCTGGTCATGGGCGGGCACGGCCATGATGGCGCCGGTGCCGTAGCCCATCATCACATAATCGGCCACGAAGATGGGCACTTCCTTGCCCGTCAGGGGGTTGATGCCACGCAGGCCCTTGATTTCCACGCCGGTTTTTTCCTTCACCAGCTGGGTGCGTTCAAATTCGGTTTTCTTGGCGCACACATCCCGGTAGGCCTGAATTTCAGCCATATTGCTGATCTTTTCCGCATACTTATCAATCAGGGGATGTTCGGGGGCCATCACCATGAAGGTGACGCCAAAGAGGGTATCGGGCCGGGTGGTGTAAATTTCAATTTTTTCATCCAGCCCGGCAAAGGCAAACTTCACGAAAGCGCCGGTGGATTTGCCAATCCAGTTCACCTGCTGCTGCTTGATGTTTTCCGGGTATTCCACGTTTTCCAGGCCCTGGAGCAGTTTATCCGCATATTCAGTGATGCGCAGATACCACACGTCCTTGGGCAGCTGCACCACATCGCCGTGGCAGATATCGCACTTGCCGCCCTGGCTGTCTTCATTGGAAAGCACCACTTTGCAGCTGGGGCAATAGTTCACCAGGGTTTTATCCCGGAAGACCATGCCATGCTCGAACAGCTTCAGGAAAATCCACTGGGTCCACTTATAGTAATTGGGGTCTGTGGTATCCACTTCCCGGCTGTAATCGAAGGAGAAGCCGATCTTTTTCAGCTGCTGGCGGAAATGATCCACATTCTGCTTGGTGACCAGGGCCGGGTGGATGTTATTTTTGATGGCGAAGTTTTCCGTGGGCAGGCCGAAAGCATCCCACCCGATGGGGAACAGCACATTATAGCCCTGCATGCGGCGCTTGCGGGAAATGATATCCATGGCGGTGTTGGACCGGGGATGGCCCACGTGCAGCCCGGCGCCGGAGGGATAGGGGAATTCGATCAAGCCGTAGAACTTGGGCTTGGAATAATCATCGGTGGCGGCAAAAGCCTGCTTTTCTTCCCAGATTTTTTGCCACTTGGGTTCGATTTCTGCGGGGATGTAAGGCGCAACGTGCATGAAACATGCCTCCTTTAGTCAGTTCACGATTTCATTATTATACCACAAACCCTTGATTTGTAAAGGCTTTCCGGGGAAATGCCGATCCCTTCCGATAAGAGAAATTTGTATTTTTCGGCAAAAAAACGAAAATATAGTAGCAAATCCCTTTGGTTTATGTTAAAATAAGAAAAAACACGCCGGAAAGCGAGGTATAAGCATGCAGCTCTCTGAAGCAAGGGAACAATTAATGAAACTGCAAGCGAAAATGAGTGCCTACAGCCACGCCATGGGCTTGATCTACTACGACGGCTCCACCGCCGCCCCCAAGGGCACTGCGGCAAACCGGGGCCACACCCTTTCCGTGTTGTCCGAAGAAATGTATAAATTATCCACCGGGGAAGAAACGGTGGCCTTATTGGAATATCTGGATGGGGAAAAGCAGCAGCTTTCCGAAAAGGAACAGCGCATGGTGTTTTTGATGCTGCGCTCCATCCGGGAAATGCAGAAAATACCCATGGCGGAATATGTGGCCTATCAGGAGCTGTTGGTGCAGGCGGATGATGCCTGGCATACCGCCAAGGAAACAAATGATTTCCCCCTGTTTGAGCCGTTCCTGGAAAAAATCTTTGAAACCAATATCCGTTTTGCCAAATACTGCGCCCCGGAAATGGAGCCCTATGATTACTGGCTGAACGAATATGAAGACGGCCTCACCATGAGCCAGTGCGACGTATTTTTCGCCACGCTGCGCAGCCGCATTGTGCCCCTGATTCAGAAAATCCGCCAGAAGCAGAACATGGATGATACCTGCCTGTACGGCAATTTCCCGGTAAACAAGCAGGCGGAATTTTCTGATAAGCTGATGCAGGTTCTGGGGCTGGACCGCAACCACGTTACCATCGCCACCACGGAACACCCCTTCACCACCACCCTGGGTTCCCATCTGGATACCCGGATCACCACCCACTATATGCCAAATAACGTGGCATCCTCCATGTACAGCGTGATCCATGAAGGGGGCCACGCCCTGTATGATACCGGCAGCGCCGATGATTTGGCCTTTACCGTATTGGACGGCGGCGTTTCCATGGGCATCCATGAAAGCCAGAGCCGCTTCTATGAAAACCTGCTGGGCCGCAGCCGGGCCTTCATCTGGCACATTTTCCCCATCATGCAAAGCATTTTCCCCTTGCAGATGCAGGGGGTGGGGGCGGAAGATATTTACCGGGCCGTGAACCGGGTGCAGCCCTCCCTCATCCGCACCGAGGCGGACGAAGTAACCTATTGCCTCCATGTGATGATCCGCTACGAACTGGAAAAGAAAGTGATGAGCGGCGAATTGCAGGTGCATGATTTGCCCAAAGAATGGAACCGGCTGTATAAGGAATACCTGGGGGTTACCGTGCCCAACGATACCATGGGCGTTTTGCAGGATTGCCATTGGAGCCAGGGCTCCATCGGCTATTTCCCCTCCTATGCCCTGGGCAGTGCTTACGGCGTGCAATTACTGAACAAAATGAAGGAAACGGTGGATGTGGAAACCTGCCTGAAGGAAGGCAAATTGGAGCCCATCAACAACTGGAACCGGGAGCATATCTGGCAGTACGGCAGCCTCTATCCCCCCAAGAAACTGCTGGAAATGGCCCTGGGCGGCCCCTTTGATCCCCAGGTGTACACCGATTACCTGGAACACAAATACAAGGATTTGTATCACCTTTGATTTTTTTCTTTCACACCGCCGGGAAAGACGGCGGTGTTTTTAACGGAGTGAATGCAACATGGAACCCATCAAACTGGCCGTTTTTGATTTTGACGGCACCCTCATTCAAGGGGATACCATCATTCCTTACCTGAAACTGGCCCGGCATCTGAAAGCCCTGCCCCTTGGCCGCTTTCTGGGCATTTTGGCAAGGGCGCCCCTGTATGGCCTGGGCCTGATTTCCGATACCGGCTATAAAACCTATGCCCTGGCCTTTTACGCCGGCCTTTCCAAAGAGCGGCAGGCGGCCCTGGACCGGGTTTTTGTGGAGGAGAAGGTGCTGCCCCGGCTGTTCCGGGCCGGAAAGGCCGCATTGGATGGCAAAAAGGCGGAAGGATACCATGTGGTGCTGCTTTCCGCCTCCACGGAAAACTATATGCAGTATGTGGCCAAGGCGCTGCCGGTGGATGGGCTGATTTGCACAAGGCTGAACGAAAAAGCGGAAGTGATTCTCAACTGCAAGGGGGAAAACAAGCCCCTGCTTTTGCAGCAATACCTGAAAGAAAAGGAACTGGACGTGGATTGGGAAGCTTCCTGCGCCTATGGGGACAGCAAAAGCGATTTGCCCGTTTTGCAAATGGTGGGCAGCCCCATCATCGTAAACGGCAAGGGCAAACTGAAAAAGGCAGCCCCCCATTTCCCCCAGGTGAACTGGCAATAAGAAAAGGAGAAAACCACCATGAACGAAAAGAATGATTCCACCCCTTTGTATGCCCTGGCGGAAAAGCACGGCTTCAAAATGGGGGCCTGTTTTTCCCTGTTCCAGTTGAAAGATGAAAAATACCTGGCTTTCATGAAGCAGCATTTCAATTCCCTCACCTGCACCAACGAAACCAAGGCCTATTGCCTGCTGGACCAGGCCGCCTGCCAACAGGCGCAGGACGGCATGCCCCGGATGAACTATGCCCCGGCGGATCCCATGCTCAAATGGGCCCGGGAAAATGGGATGAAAGTGCGGGGCCATGTATTGGTGTGGGATGCGTTTATGTGCGATTGGTTTTTCCGGGAGGGCTATGAAAAGGATGCCCCCTATGCGGACAGGGAAACCATGCGGGCACGCACAAAATCCTACATCGAACAGGTGATGACCCATTTTGAAGAAAAATTCCCCGGCACCATTTACTGCTGGGACGTGGTGAACGAAGCCATTGGCGACCATGCCGATGAATGGGACGGCAGCACCGAAATGCATATCCGCACCATCCGCAGCGGGGTGGACAACCTGTTCAAAACCCATCTGGGGGATGATTATGTGCCCTTCTCCTTCCTTTGCGCCAAGGATACGGTGGAAAAGCTGGGGGCGGATATCAAATTATTTTACAACGATTATAACATGTATTACCCCTGGAAGCGCCATTCCGCCCTGCTTCTGGCGGATGCCATCAATCATTACGCCAAGGATGCAAACGGCAACTGGCGAAAGCTGTGCGACGGCATTGGCATGCAGGGCTATATCGGCGGCTACGGCAAGCAGCAGGGCTGCATGGACGAAAACGATATTCCGGATATCATCGAATCCATCCGCCGGTACGCTGAACCTGGGCTGGAGGTGCACATCACCGAAATGGCCATCCGCAATTATGAAGACGACCCGGCCACCCTGCAAAAGCATGCCGATTTCTGCGGCAAGCTGTACGCCGCCTTCCGGGATGTGAACACGGAAGAGCAAAAACGGCTCACCTGCGTGGCCGTCTGGGGCGTGCAGGATCACCCCAATATTCAGGGCTACGGCTGGCGCATGAACGGCCCCTACTGCGGCCTGATTGATGAAAATTACAATCCCAAGGCCTCTTTCGATGCGGTGTATGCCGAAATGGGCAAATAAAAAATACAGCCGGGTTGCAGCTTAGCAATCCGTCTGTTTCTGTTACAGGGCTTGTACAAAACGAATGGCGTCCTCAAAATTTCCATGGGGAATGGTTTCCAGGTCCACCTTATCGCCGTTCAGAAGGCAATCGGTAATGAGGAACACCTGCATGCCGCATTGCATGGCGGCCACGTCTTCCACCCCGTCGTTGCCAATCATCAGGCAGTCTTCCCCTTTCAGGCCCATCTTTTCCAGAATATCCCGGTAGTAGGCCGGGTTGGGCTTGCAATAGCGGCTGTTTTCATAGGTGGTGTACAGTTCAAAATCCGCCTTATTCAGCCCGGCCCATTCAATGCGCTGGGAGGTGGCCACATCGGGGAAGATGGGGTTGGTGGCCAGGGCGCAGCGAAGGCCCTTTTCCTTCACCGCCTGCACCAGTTTGGCGGCGTTTTCGTTAAAGCCGCAGGCATCCTTGGCCTTTACAAAACCGGTGCGGTAAAAGGCATCGAAATGGGGTTCATCCTGCCGGGCCTGTTCCCCGAACAGGGAAGCAAAATACTGCCAGAAGGCGGCTTCGTTGGTGCAGCTGCCGTCGTTTTTCACCATGGCCTTGGTGCCGCCCCAGATGGCCGCAATCAGCTTTTCCGGGTCATAGCCCCGGGGAGCCAGCGCTGCGGCCAGGTTCTTAAAATAAATGTTCACAAAGGCATCCATATCCATGGGCAAAAGCGTGCCGTCCAGATCAAATAAAACTGCTTTCATTGCTTTTCTTTCCTTCCGAACAAAATACCGGATGATTGTACCACAAAAACTTCGTTTTTTTCAACACCTTCCCTTGACGGGAGGCCGCCTTTCCCACTATACTGGAAAAAACAGCCGGAAGGAGCACATTTGTATGGCAAAAAAAGTGGGCACGTTGATAAAGGAAGCACGCACCGCCGCCGGGCTGACCCAGGAGGCGCTGGCCAAGAAAGTGGATGGGGTGACGGGAAGCGATATCAGCAAGGCCGAGCGCCATGAAAAGGAATTGACGAAAGACCAGCTGAAAAAAATTGCCAAGGCCTGCGGCGTGACCCAAGCCTCCCTTCTGAACGCAGGCAAGGCCGCCCCGGCCAAGAAAACTGCCGCCGCCAAAACCACCGCCAAGAAAACCACCACGGTAAAAAAGACCGCCGCTTCTTCCTCTGCCACTTCCTCCATGAAGCTGACTGCCGCAGAAAAGAAACTGGTGGAGCTTTACCGCAAGGCCACCACGGAGCAAAAAGAAGAGGCCCTCAAAGCCCTCAAGGGCGATGATGACCCCGATCTTCTTTCGGTTCTGGGGGATCTATTGGGGAAAATTCTTTAATCAAACCGTGGCAGTTTATCCAGCGTTACCGCCGTTTCATGGCGGTACGCTTTTTTTAGTTTCTCCCGGTCATTATCGTGCAAAATCCGGGTGTGCCAGGGCATGAACCACAGCCAGGGGCAGCCATCCTGCCAGAAGGCATCCATATCCGCCACCATGCCGCATTCATGGAAGGCAAAGGGCATTTTTTTGATGTCCATTTTTTCCAGCAGGCGCCATGCGGTTTGGTGGGTGTTGCCCCGGGCCGCATCTTCTGCCGGGCGGTAGGTATCGGAGCCGATGATATCCACATATTCATCCCCGGGATACCAGCCCTCCTTCACGTCATCCGCATAGCCCAGCACCCAGATCAGGTTATCCAGTTTGAAATGATGGGTGTAGCGTTCATGCATCATGCGCCACAGGCGGATGAAGCATTCGCCGCCGCCCTTGCCCCACCAGAACCATTGCCCGTCAAATTCGTGGAAGGGCCGCCACAAAACCGGCACCCCGGCCTCCTGCAATTTTTTCAGGTAAAAGGCCGCCACATCCCAGTTGTGGATCAGGCGGATGTTTTCCTCCGTGCCGGGGGTGAGCAGCCGCTCAAAATCCGGCTCATCTTCCTTGCTTTGGGGATAGCCGCCGTCAAACACCCCCACATGCCAGCAGATAGAAACCAGGCCCCCCATCTTCCACCAGCGGATGGCCCGGCGGTTCACGCCCTCAAAATCCCGGTTGATGTAATCCAAGCCCCGGATGGCCGGGAATTTCCCCGTCACTTCCATCAGGTAAGCCATTTCTTCCTCCTGGTCAAAGCGCATGGGGCTTTCCTGCTGGGCCATGAGGATTTTTTTGCCGAAGGTATCGCAAAGATAGCGGTAAACTTTTTGTGTTACTTTGTTCATCAGCTGTTCCTCCAAATAATTAAGAATTAAGAATTCAGAATGAAGAATTATGGTTTGTTTAGATAAAAGGGGAAAGAGTGTCCTGTTGCGCATCTTAAGATAATGCGTCTGTTTGGCTGAATGGCATTCATTTTTCAGAAGAATATAAAATTCTTAATTCTTAATTCTTAATTCTTCATTCTGAATTGAAAAGGGACTGCCGCAGCAATCCCTTAAAAATTTTATTAATCTTCCAGGCCCTTCAGCACTTTCCGCAGGGCTTCATCCAGCCAATCGCCTTCAAACAGTTCGATCAGGCCGGCGTCGCAGGCAGCGGCCAGCTTCAAATTGATGGGCAGTTTGGCCAGCACTTCGGTGCCGAAGCGTTCCGCCGTTTCCTGCACATGGCTTTCGCCGAACACTTCCACGTGCTTGCCGCAATCGGGGCAGATGGCGTAGCTCATGTTTTCCACAAGGCCGGTCACCTTGATATCCATCATGTTGGCCATGTTCATGGCTTTTTCCACAATCATGCCCACCAGCGCCTGGGGGGAGGTGACCACAATCACTTCATCCACGGGCACACTCTGGTACACCGTCAGCGGCACGTCGCCGGTTCCGGGAGGCATATCGATGAACATAATATCAATATCGCCCCAGAGCACATCCGTCCAGAACTGCTTCACGGTGCCGGCGATGACGGGGCCGCGCCACACCACGGGGGTGTTATCCTCTTCCAGAAGCAGGTTCACGCTCATCATTTTGATGCCGGTGCGGCTTTCCACAGGCAGAATGCCTTCATCATTGCCCATGGCCTTTTCCTTAATGCCGAAGGCCTTGGGAATGGAAGGGCCGGTGATATCCGCATCCAGAATGGCGGTTTTATAGCCGGCACGGCTGGCCAGAACGGCCAGCAGGCTGGTAACCAGGCTTTTACCCACGCCGCCTTTGCCGCTCATGACGGCAACCACTTTTTTGATATTGGAGAGGCGATGGGGCTTTTCAATCATGCTCTGCTTTTCACGGCTTGAGCAATTGGCCGTGCAAGAGGAGCAATCGTGGGTGCATTCACTCAAAGTACTCGCTTCCTTTCATTGACATAAACCAAGGGAAGTATTTCGCCGCAAATGGCGTTTTCCCTGCCGGGGGAAATAATTTAATAAGTGCCCTCGGTGCTCATGGTGACGTCTTTTTCTTCCTTGTGCCGGGAAGTTTTGCATTTTTCCATCAAAAGTTCGTAGAACCTGTGTTCATCAATGGGCAATTCCACTTCCCGGTTTTCCCAGGCGGACAGATGCATGGCGTTGGACAGCATCAGGCCCCGGATGCCTTCCCGGCCATCCGCCACCAGCGTTTCGCCCCGGAGGATATGGGCGGCAAACTTGTTCAAAACTTCGGGGTGCTGTTCGTTGCGGCCATCGGTTTCCACGGTGATGGTTTCGCTATCCGGCTTTTTGAAGCCTTCCTTGCAGGTGGCGCACCATTCCCGTTCATCTGCGGCCAGCTTGGTGAAGGTAAGGCCGCTGTAATCGCAAACCAGCTTGCCCTTGGTGCCGCTGATTTCCAGCCGGTTGGTGCCGGGGGCATCGCCGGTGGTGGTAACGAACACGCCGGTGGCGCCGTTTTCAAATTCCAGGTAGGCGGTTACGTCATCTTCCACTTCAATATCGTGCCACTTGCCCTCGTGCAGCTTGGCCTGCACTTTCACGGGCAGGCCGCACAGCCATTGGAGCAAATCCAGCTGGTGGGGGCACTGGTTCAAAAGCACGCCGCCGCCTTCCCCGGCCCAGGTGGCCCGCCAGGCGCCGGAATCATAATAGAACTGGGTGCGGTACCAAT
This sequence comes from Clostridia bacterium, assembly GCA_045605625.1. GTDB lineage: Bacteria > Bacillota > Clostridia > Christensenellales > Aristaeellaceae > RUG563. The sequence continues at coordinate 6,203 of JAZUQI010000232.1, read as the reverse complement.
CGGTAATCAGCCAGCTCATCCGCTTCATTTCGCCGATTTCACCGGCATCAATCATTTCCTTCATTTTGCGGTAGACGCAGTTGGTGCGCTGGTTGAACATCATGCCGAAGGTGAGCTCCGGGTGTTTATCTGCTTCTTCCATCATTTCCCGAACCTGCAAAGTGTATACCCCGGCCGGCTTTTCGCACATCACGTGCAGGCCGTGCTGGAAGGAAAGCTTTGCCAGCACCGGGTGCTGGTAATGGGGGGTGGCGATCAATACGGCATCGCAGGCCTTGGCGGCAATCAGATCCGCCCCTTCGGAAAAAAGCTGCACCCCGGGGATGGTTTTTTCTGCCCATTCCCGGCGGGACGCACGGCGGTCTGCCACGGCGGTGATTTCAATTTCCGGGCACTTGCCGCTGAGAATGTTGTTTACGTGGCCGCCGCCCATGCCGCCGCAGCCCACAATACCCAAACGCACTTTGCTCATACTGTTTTCCTCCCCTGATCGTACATGATAAGCATGGTTTCCACGGTGTCCTTCACGCCCTGAAGATCATTGCGGAAGGGCACGTTCTGTTCCATGCAGCGGTAATAATCCTGAATGCAGGCAAAATGCCCGCTGCCCCAATAGCTTTTGCCCACCGGGGTGTTCATTTCAAAGGTAAGGCGCTGGCGCTTTCCTTCCTTTTGAATTTCCAGATAATCATCTTCGATGCGTAAATTGCCCTTTTCCGTCACCACATCCACCAATACCGGCGCATTGCCGGCATAGGCATTGGTGGCAAAGAAAATGCCCCGCTTGCCCCCTTTTTCCAGGTAAGCTTCCACCGTGTCTTCCACTTCGATGATGCCCTGCAGGTGGCGGTTGGCCATGTGGCATTGCACCTGATCCGGCTTTCCCAGGAACAAAAGAAGCAAATCCAGGGTGTGGATGGTTTGGTTAATCAGGGCGCCGCCGCCTTCCGTTTCCCACTTGCCCCGCCAGGCGCCGCTGGCGTAATAGCCCGGGCCCCTGTCCCAGCACACCAGGCCCCGGACGCCTTTCACATCCCCCATCTCCCCGGAGGCAACCATTTCCAGCGCCTTTTCCACATTGGGGTTATACCGGTTTTGCACGCACACGCCGATGCGCACCTTTTCGGCGGCTTTTTGCAGCCTGTCCCACTCCTGCCAGCTGATGACGGGGGGCTTTTCCGTGAACACGTTCACGCCCATTTCCGCCGCCTTTTCCGCCATGGGGGTGTGCAGGGAATGGGGGGTGCACAGGTGCACCGCATCCGGCTTTTCCTTTTGCAGCAGGGTTTCAAAATCTGTATAGGGGGTGCAGCGGAACTTTTCCCCATAGGCCTGGGCCTTTTCCGCCACAATATCGCAGCAGGCGGCCAGGTGAACCCCGTCCAGCTTGGCAAGGGCCGCCCCATGCACCTGGGCAATGCCGCCGCAGCCGATGACGCATACTTTGTACATGATTTATGTTCCTCCAAGCAATCCGTTCACATAATCCAGGCTGCGTTTCAGGCAGGCAAAGGGGCTTTCGCCGTAGCAATCATCCTGCTCCACCAGGGCGTATTCCGTAACGCCGTTGTGTTTCAGGGTATCCAGAATGGCAGGGAAATTCATGTTACCGCTGCCCACCGCCGCCATTTTGGCGGTGAAATAATCCGGGATCATATCTTTCAGGTGCACGCAGGGCAGCCTGTCCGCATGGGCGTTCAGCCAGGCGTTCACATCCACCCCGGCAAACTGCATCCAGTAGGTATCGGCGGTGATGCCCATCATATCCTTGGGGAAGCGTTCCAGCATCACGTCCATCATCACCCGTCCGTCTTTCAGCCTGCCAAATTCCAGGGCGTGGTTGTGGTACATAAACAGCATGTCGTTTTCCTTCAGTTTCATCAGGGGCTTTTCAAAATCCCGGAAGAAATCATCAAACATATCTTCCGTGCGGTAGCGGTCCGAAATCATGCCAAGGCCTACGTACTTGCAGCCGTACAGCCTGTGTTCCTCAATCAGCCCTTCCACGCCGTTCAAAAAGCGGTGTTCGGGGTTGTGGGTGAGCACAATTTGCAAGCCGTTTTGATCGCACAAATGCTTCACCCTTTCCGGGGCCACATTGCCAATGCCGGAAACTTGCACATATTCATAGCCCATCCCGGCGATTTTTTCCAGCGTGCGGCCCAGATCCCGTTCATTCTGGGCAAACATCCGCACGGTAAAAAGCTGTGCACCGATTTTCATGTGGAATCATCCTCCTGCTGTGTCCCATTGTACCCTTTTTTTTGTCCTGTGGCAAGGCAGAAATGGATTTTTCTTTGTCATTTTGCATTTTTGTGTTATAATCGGATGCGTATATGTTTTTCGTGTTTGAGGGAGGAATGAACTGTGGCCACAGTGGTTGTCATCGGTGCCGGGCATGCCGGCTGCGAAGCCGCCCTTTGCTGCGCCCGGATGGGCCTGGATACCGTGCTGCTCACCATGAACCTGGAATCCGTGGCGCTGATGCCCTGCAACCCCTCCATCGGCGGAACGGGCAAGGGCCATCTGGTAAGGGAAGTGGATGCGCTGGGGGGCGAAATGGGCCTGGCGGCGGATAAAGTGACGCTGCAAAGCCGCATGCTGAACCTGGGCAAAGGCCCGGCGGTGCATTCCCTGCGTGCCCAGGCGGATAAGCGGCGCTACCACCTGAACATGCTGAACACCCTCTTCGATCAGGAAAATTTAACGCTCCGGCAAGGGGAAGCGGCGGAAATTGTGGTAAAGGGCGGCGTGGTGACGGGGGTGAAAACCCTGTCCGGGGATGTGATTGCCTGCCGGGCCGCCATCGTGTGCACCGGCGTATACCTGAAAAGCCGCATCATCATCGGCGAAGCGGAATGGGAGGCCGGGCCTCAGGGCCTGATGCCGGCCGGGCGCCTTTCCCAGTCCATCATGGATCTGGGCTTTGAAATTCGCCGGTTCAAAACCGGCACCCCGGCCCGGGTGGCGGCCAACTCCATCGATTTTGAAAAGATGACGCCTCAGCCCGGGGATGAGCCTCCGGTGCCCTTTTCCTTTATGACGGATGAAGAAATCCGCAACAAAGTGAATTGCTACCTGACCTGGACCAACGAAAAAACCCACGAGATCATTAAGCAAAACCTGCACCGTGCCCCCATGTTCACCGGCAGCATCACCGGGGTGGGCGCCCGGTATTGCCCCTCCATTGAAACAAAAATCGTACGCTTTGCGGATAAGGACAGGCACCAGATTTTTCTGGAACCGGAAGGGGACGGCTACCCCGAATGGTATGTGCAGGGTATGTCTACCTCCATGCCGGAGGACGTGCAATGGGAAATGTACCGCACCATTCCCGGCCTGGAAAAATGCCAGATCACACGGCTTGCCTATGCCATTGAATATGACTGTATTGACCCCTTGACCCTCACCCCCTACCTTGCGGCCAAGCACATTCCCGGGCTGTACCTGGCCGGGCAGGTGAACGGTACCTCCGGCTATGAGGAGGCCGCCGCCCAGGGCATTTATGCCGGCATCAACGCCGCCCTTTATTGCAAGGAGCAGGATCCCTTCCTGCTCACAAGGGACCAGGCCTATATCGGCGTGATGGTGGATGATTTAACCACCAAGGGCACCGATGAACCTTACCGGATGATGACCAGCCGGGCGGAACACAGGCTGTACCTTCGGCAAGATAATGCGGATCTTCGCCTGACGGAAAGGGCCCACAAAATTGGCCTGGCCGGGGATGAGCGTATGCGCCGCACCGAAAAAAAGCACAAAGAAACTAAGGAGCTTATCAAGCGCCTGCAGGATAACGGCATGGCCAAGGAAATAAAGCGGCCGGAGGCAAACGTGGAAATTCCTGCCGAATGGGGCTATGACCGAAACGTCACCGAACAGGCCCGGATCCAGATCAAGTATGAAGGCTATCTCCAGCGGGAAATGGCCCAGATCAAATCCGCCCGGGCCATGGAAGAGGCCCTGCTGCCCCCGGATATGGATTACCACGGCCTTTCCTCCCTGCGGCTGGAAGCCCGGCAGAAGCTTTCCGATGCCCGGCCCCTGTCCCTTGGCCAGGCCAGCCGCATTCCCGGCGTATCCCCGGCGGATATTGCGGTGCTTACCGTGTGGCTGAGGCGCCTGGGGGGATAAGGATAGAAAAAACAACAAGCATCCGTTGAACACCGGATGCTTGTTTTCGTTTGGGGGTTCAGGAAGAAATTTTTAGTATTTCCGTGTGCAGGCGGCTGAGGATGCGCTTTTCCAGCCGGGAAATATAGCTCTGGCTGATGCCCAGCACATCGGCCACTTCCTTCTGGGTCATTTCCCGGTAGCCGGCCATGCCAAAGCGCATGTGCATAATGCGCTGCTCCCGGGCCGGCAGGTGGGCCAGCGCCCCGTGGAGCAATTGCTTTTCCGCATCCTCCTCCATGCCCCGGGATACCAGATCGCTTTCCGTACCCAGCACGTCGGACAGCAATAGTTCATTGCCGTCCCAATCGGTGCGCAGGGGTTCATCCAGGGAAATTTCGTGGCGCAGCTTGCTGTTATGGCGCAGGAACATCAGCACTTCGTTTTCAATGCACCGGCTGGCGTAGGTGGCCAGCTTGATTTTCTTTTCGGGGTCGAAGGTGTTCACGGCCTTGATGAGGCCAATGGTGCCGATGGAGATCAAATCCTCCAGGCCCACGTTGGTGTTATCAAATTTCCGGGCAATGAACACCACCAGCCGCAAATTCCGCTCAATCAGGATGGAGCGCACGGTGCCGTCATCCTTGTGCAGGCGGCAAACCAGCTTTCGCTCTTCCTCGGCGGTGAGGGGCTGGGGCAGGGGATCGGCGCCGCCGATGTAATGCACGCTGCCCGTATACAGCGGAGCGAAAAACAGCATCATCCATTGACGGATGGGGGAAAGGCTTTCCCGGGGCGTATGTTTTTTCTCCATGGCGATGAATCCTCCTTCGGTTGGATGCTGCGGGGAAGCAGGGCACTGGGCAGTTTTTCCGGGGTGACGGCAAGGAGGGCGGCGATGGATCGCCGTCCGGGCATCAGCATCAGGCCCTCCGGCCGGAAGGCCATCATCAGCTTTCGCCCATGCACCGTGGAAACCGGCACCAGCAAAAACCCTTCCGGCAGGGTGCCGGGATCGGCGGCGGAAAAGCCCTCCGGCAAAAGGGGGGCCAGCTGCGCCTGGCTGCACACGATGACGGGCAGGGCAAGCGGGGCATAATAAAGGGTGTTTCCGGTATCATGCAGGGCTGGAATGCGGCAGCGGCGGCCCCGGTGGGTGATGTGCAGGACGGCGTGCAGGGCGGCGTTTCGTGGCCGCAGCGCAAGGCACAGCGCCGTGCAGCACAGAAGGCAGGCAAGGGGCCCAAGGCCCTTCCCGGCAAGAAAGGCGCACAGGCCCCCGTAGCACAGGCCGCTTCCCCCCAGGGGCAGGCAGGCGGCAAGGCCATCCCGGCCAAAGACCAGCAGGGCGGAAAGCAAAAGAAAAAGGGCGGTGGCAAGGCTGTGGCTGAAAGGCCACCCCGGCACAAGGGCCAAGAGGGAATGCAGGCTGGATAACAGGCAGGCAAGCAGCAAACGGCCCTTTTTCATGGGCAGATGCAGCATCCGCCCGGCGGTGATAAAGCACAGAAAATGCATGTGCATCATCATCAGAAAATAGCGTTCTGCCTGCACGTTCATTCCCGTTCCCTCCTGAAAGCAGTATAGAAAAAAGCACCTCGGTTCTCCGTCGAACCGGGGTGCAGTTTTTGGGGAAGGAAGGGGAAAATGGGAGGGGGAACCCGTCCTCTACGAGAAAAACTCTAAATTCAGAATGAAGAATTAAGAATTCAGAATTAAGAATTTAAAGTGTTTTAAGCAATCCCTCCGTCTGCTTCGCAGCCAGCCCCCTTTACGCAAGGGGGCCTTTTTTCCACCTCATCCGTCAGGCTGCGCCTGCCACCTTCCCCTCCAGGGGAAGGCTTTTGGGGGACGGTGAAAGACGGGCTGTTCACATAATACATAGCGCAAATTGTACTTTTGAAAATCGTGCTTTTTTGAAATTGTGTGTTACTTCATCACAAGGGATTTTTGTACAAAAAAGCCTCCCTTGTGAAAGGGAGGTGCCCCGAAGGGGCGGAGGGATTGCTCAGAAACACTATAAATTCCGAATTCTGAATTCTTCATTCTGAATTTCAAATTTCCCCGAAAGGAAAAGGGAGGGGCAAGCC
>JAZUQI010000231.1:0-2800 GCA_045605625.1 Clostridia bacterium | reverse complement strand
TGCAAACCCATTTTTACAGTAAATGTGATGCTCCGATTGAAAAACAGCTTTAGCTGATTTTCAATCGCTGGTTGTCAAAAATACTTTTTTGACAACCAGAGCTGCCGGAAACATAACCGGCAGCCTTTTTTTATTCTTCTGTCAGGAAGGCAATCACATTCCGGGCCATTTCGTCCTGTTCTTCGCCGCCAAGGCCGTGGTTCAGGGAGGGGTACAGCCGGAAAGATCCCTGCCGGAACCCTTCCATGTATTTTTCCGCCGCTTCCAGCTTTACTACTTCGTCCTTTCCCCCAAACACCACCAGCGCCTTGCCGGGGTACTGGGCGGTGGTTTCGTAAATGGGCAGGTTCCGGGCCATGCGGAAATAGAGATTGCCCACCGGATGATTGCCCCCCACGTCCACCGTTTCCGGCACGTGATAGGTATCATACTGGACGGCCATGCAATGGCCTTCCTGGGCATCCGTTTTCAGGGACGCTGCCGGGGCCAGCAGCACCAGCTTTTTCACCACATCCGTGTACAGGCCGCTGAGCATGCCGGCCACCACGCCGCCCTGGGAATGGCCCAGCACGTAAATATCCGTCACAAAATCCAGCTGCCTTGCATATTGCAGGAAGGCCGCCGCATCCTCCAATTCGTTCCACACAGTCATCTGGGAGAAGTTGCCTTCGCTCTTTCCATGGCCGTTGAAATCAAACCGCAGCGTGGCATAGCCCCTGGCCGTCAGTTCATTGGAAAGGTGCTGGAACAGGGAGGGGTACAGGCTCATATCGCCGCCAAAGCCGTGCAGCATCAATACCAGCGGCCCTTTGCCTTCCTTCATTTTTTCCAGGCACCCCCGCAGGGTGATGCCGCCCCGGTCCAGCGCAAGAAAGCGGCGGCCGGGGGTATCTTCCAGGGAAATCACAATATCCAGCCCGTTTTCCGTACCCACAATGCGGCCAGTCAAATCCGCCGTTTCCAGGAAGGAAAGGGCCTTGCTATCGGTTTTGATCCGGGGGAAGGTGATGGTTTCCCGGCCCTCTTCCATGACGGCCCGGTTATCAATGTATAATTTGCACGCTTTTCCTTCCCCGTCCACGCCTTCCAGCATGTACCGGGCGGAAAGGGTGCCGCGCTTGGATGAAGGGAACACTTGGGTATCCATGCCCCCGGGCAGCACCTTGCCCTTGAATAAATCGCTTTCGCAAAAGCCGGTAAAGGGAATCATCCGCACCCCGGCAGAAGGGCTGTCCAGCGCCAGGGTTTCCCCCAGCTGAATATGAATCCGCAAAACTTCCATGTGCATTCACTCCTTGACTCCCCTTTATCATAGCACGAAGGAAGCCGTGGATGCAATCACCCTTCCCGGACAGAACATGCACAATTTCAGGACAAACCTTTTATTTTTCCTGCATCTTCTTCCATTCCACCAGGGTTTGCCTCGTGATATGGGCCGCAATTTTTTCCGCCTGTTCGCTGTTTTGCTGATAGGCGGCATCGCCGTCATGGGCCGGGGTATCGGTAATGGTGCGGATGGAAAGGAACGGAACCTGGAATGCATGGCACACCTGGGCCATGGCCGCCGTTTCCATATCCACGGAAAGGGGGGCCAGCGTTTCGCTTATGGTATCCCGGTTCCTGTTATCAATAAAGGCTTCCCCGGTGGCGGTGCGGCCAAAGGCTATTTTGTATTCCGGCAAATGCTCCGCCGCAGCCCGGGCGGCTTTCAGCAAGGCTTCGTCCGCCGGGAACCAGATGCTGTCCAGATAGGGGTGGTATTCCGTCAGAATGCCGGCTTCCATATCATGGTGGGCCGCTTCCGTGGAAATAACGGTATCCAGTTCCTGCCACGCATCCGTCATGCCGCCGCAGGCGCCGCTGTTGAGGATGAAATCGCATTGGTAGGTATCCGCCAGAAGCTGGGCTGCAATGGCGGCATTTACCTTGCCCACGCCGCACCAGCAGGCAACAGTCTTTACCCCCTCCAGCGTGCCGTGCCGGAAGGTGACCAGCCCTTTCTTTGTTTCTTCCCTTTTTTCCATAAAGGGCAGGAAAGGGGCCAGTTCATCCTGCGCTGCGCAGAGAATGCCCACCTTGGGTAATTTCACCGGGGGCGTATCGAACTTGGGATGGAAACAGATGTATTCAAAATCCTCCTCCACCGTGCCCACATGGGTTTCAAAGGGCATGGCCCCCAGAAACTGAAAACCGCATTTGTGAATCACCCGGGCAGATTGCCGGTTCCAGGCAAAATGCCCAACGTTTATAAAATCCAGCTTTTCCTGTTCAAACAGGTATTCTTTCACCGCCTGCACCGCTTCCGGCATCAAGCCCTGGCCCCAGTACGCCTTGCTGAGCACATAGCCGATGGCCCGGCCCTGATAGGGCTGCAGCTGAGGGAAGCGGCTTTCGTTGTATTTTTCAACGCCTAAGGAGCCGATCACCTTCCCGTCCTTTTCCAGCGCAAACACCTTTTTCTTCTGGATAAAATCATCCAGAATCATTTTCGTTTCTTCCACGCTTTTGTGGGGCTGCCATCCGGCCATCTGGCCCACGCCGTCCACTTTGGCGTATTCGTAAAAATCCAGCAAGTCGCTTTCCCGGAAAGGCCGAAGCAGCAGCCGCTGCGTTTTTATTTCAATGCCGGTTACGTCAAAGGGCTTGTTCATTCCTGCTTCCTCCAATCCTTCTTCAGCAGCGCATACTGGGCAATATCGCACACGCCCTGATTATTGCAGCCAAAATCCTTAAAAATGCCCTCTATCTGCATGCCGCACTTTTGCATCACCCGGCCGGAATTGGGGTTATTCACATCATG
>JAZUQI010000230.1:0-8088 GCA_045605625.1 Clostridia bacterium | reverse complement strand
CAGCAGTCGGCGGCAGCGTCATCACGTTCGGAACATCGAAGCCGTCGTACACCGCGATATTGACGGGAATACTTACTATCAACACCAAAGAAATCGCGATCACGCCGCTGATGAAGCCCTCGATGATCGTCTCAGCGTTGAAAACGTTCGCGATGTTTCCTGCAGACGCACCCATCGCACGCAAGATGCCGATCTCTTTCTTGCGCTCGAGAACGGAAATGTAGGTGATGATGCCGATCATGATGGAGGATACCACCAGGGAAATGGCCACAAAGGCAATCAGGATATAGCTGATGGCGTTGACGATGGTGGTTACGGAGGACATCATCAGCCCCACATAATCCGTATAGCGGATTTGCTCCTCTTCGGGAACGGATTGGTTATAGGCTTCAATCAGGGCGGTGATTTTCTCCTTGGATTCAAAATCCCGGGGGAAGATATAGATGCTGGAAGGGTCATCCTGGCTGCTGACGCCAAGGGTGGAAAGGTTATCTTCCAAAGTGGAAGAGGAGGAGGGCATCTGAGGGGCATACATCTGGGCCATCTGCATCAATTGCTCATCGCTCATGCTGGCCACCATCTTCTGCTGGGCTTCCGGCAGGGTGGTGATATAAGCCCGCACATCCGCAATGGACATGGCCATCTGGGCGCCGCCAGCAAAGCCAAGGCCGGTGAACACATCCGTTTCCGGGTTTTCCAGCTGTTCCTTCACGATGGCGCTTTCGTTCACCTTTTCCAACAGCACGTTCATCAATTCCGGCTTATAGCCAATGCCCCCGGCCACCGCCGTGGCCACGGCATCTTCCGCCGGGCGCAGAATGCCCACAATGCGGATTTCCGGGGCCTTTTCCAGCATGGAAAGCACATACCCCTCATCCTGCCGCATATCCAGCCAGCCGTTTTCCGTCTTTTTGTAAAAATCCGTATTGACGGCCAGTTTGAAGGTTAGGTTCAGCATTTCATCGTAAGTGAAGCTGAGGCTTTCGGATTCGATGGGGTTTCCGGCCAGCAGGTTATCCATCATGCCGGCAAGCTCCGCCTGATCCCTCAGGCCCAGGGTGTACAGGGTATAATCGCTCAGTTCGTTGCGGCCGTTTACAATCAGCACCGTTTCGTCATAGCGCTCCGGCAGCCGCCCGGCAATCACATCGTACTGGGAGCGGATCATTTCTTCATTGTCAATCAGGGGCTGGAAGGCGTCCATCTGCTTCATGGAGGCGCTCATCATATCGTTGGAGGCGGACATGCTCATCATTTCCCCAAAGCCCGCCTTTTCAAAGGTGGTGGAGGGGTTCACCTGCATGGGCCTGCCGTTTTCCAGAACACGGTATACCGTAAGGGGCGTGGCATAATCATACCGCACGCCGCTCACCAGCGCATTGAGGCCCGTTTCTTCCTTTTCCAGGTAGGCTTTCAGGCCCTTCAAATCGTTTTCCTTGATTTCGCTCATCATGCCGGACATGAACTTCGTCATCATCTGGCCGGAATAGATACGGTCCATCCCGTGTTCTTCGCTGGTTTCCACCGCCCCCATCATGGCCTGCATCACGCCGGTCATATCCACCGTTTGCTTTTCGATCATCAGGGGATAGGAAGAAAGGGTATCCCTCTCCACCCGTTCAATATAGGCATTCACCCCGGAAGAAAGGCTTAAAATCAGGGCGATGCCGATGATGCCGATGGAACCGGCAAAGGCCGTCAGGATGGTGCGGCCCTTTTTTGTCATCAGGTTGTTCAGGGAAAGGGAAAGGGCGGTGCCAAAGCTCATGGAGGGCTTTTTCTGCCGCTTTTCCGCTTTGTTTTCCGTGCTTTCCATCTGGTGGTGGGGGTTGGAATCGCTGATGATTTTCCCGTCCAGCAGCCGCACAATGCGGTTGGCATACGTATCCGCCAGTTCCGGGTTATGGGTTACCATAATGACCAGCTTTTCCTTGCTGATCTCTTTCAGGATTTCCATCACCTGCACACTGGTTTCGCTGTCCAGGGCGCCGGTGGGCTCATCCGCCAGCAAAATATCCGGGTCGTTCACCAGCGCCCGGGCAATGGCCACCCGCTGCATCTGGCCGCCGGACATCTGATTGGGCTTCTTTTTCAATTGATCCCCAAGGCCCACCTTTTCCAGGGCCTCCACCGCCCGGCGGCGGCCTTCCGCCTTGCTGACGCCGGATAAAGTAAGGGCCAATTCCACGTTTTTCAATACCGTCTGGTGGGGAATCAAATTATACGTTTGAAACACAAAGCCCACGGAATGGTTGCGATAGGCATCCCAATCGTGGTCCTTATAGGATTTGGTGCTGCGGCCATTGATCACAAGATCGCCGCTGGTATACTGATCCAGGCCGCCAATGATATTCAAAAGCGTGGTTTTGCCGCAGCCGGAAGGGCCCAGAATGGCCGCAAATTCACACCGGCGAAACGCAATATCCACGCCACGCAGTGCATTCACCTGGGTATCGCCCGTCTGGTATGCCTTGGTAATCTGTTTCAATGCAAGCACGGCATTCACCTCTCATCCTCTTCTTTCCACAAACCGGGAAAATTATACCAGTAAATTGTAAACAAATTGTGAACAAACATTGTCCGCCCTAAGGCATAATCAGTTATTCAGCGTCACCCGGAACAAATATTGCCACAGGGTTTTCCGGTGATTTCCATATTGCCCCCGGTGCACATACAGGTTTTTCAACTGCCTGTACAAAAACACTTTCTTTTTGCAGTTTTCCAGGGGATGCACCACGCAATCCAGGCATTGCTTCACCGTCATGCCGGAGGCGGTGCGCCGGTATTCATACACAAGGTCACTGCAATAGCGTACCCAATCCGCATACTGCAAATACTGGCAGACGAAACAAAAATCTTCGCCCCATTTCATGCCGCCGATAAATTGCAGGTTATGCTCCTGAATGATATCCCTGCGGAACAATTTATTCCACAGGGCGCCGTAATAAAAGCTGTTGGACCAGCGGTTCATGTGCGAAAGCATCTCATCGGTAGGCACATCCACGTTCTGCTTTTTCAGGCCCCGGGGGGTGGTTTTCTTCCCCATGGTTTCCAGATACCCGGCAATCACCAGATCGCTTTCATTGGCCCGGGCAGCGGATAAAAGGGCGGCCATGCTGCCCTGCGGCACAAGGTCATCCGCATCCACAAAGCGGATGTATTCCCCCCGGCATTCCCGGAGGGCCCGGTTCCGGGCGGCGGCCACCCCGGCATTTTCCTGGGTGAACACCCGGATGCGGCTGTCTTCCTGCGCCATGCGCTGCAAAAGGGCCAAGGTGCCATCCTGGCTTCCGTCGTTCACCACCACAATTTCCAAAGGCACATCCTGGGAAAGCACCGTTTTCAGGCAGCTTTCCACCACGTTTTCCCCGTTATACACCGGCACCACCACGCTGATCAGCCCCTGTTCCATTCCCTCACCGCCTTTCCCATTTTTGCCCATGGCCATAGATGTGTATATTTTATCAAAGCCCTATGGGAAAGTCAAACCCGGCATTGACAAACGCCCCGTTTTCTTTGTACAATAAAGAAAAAACGAAAAGGAGCGTATTTCTTATGCCTGATTTTTATATGGCGTTTCCCGGCGGCAAGCGCAAGGCCCTCACCCTCAGCTACGATGACGGGGTGGAGCAGGATATCCGCCTGATTGACATGATGAACAAGCACGGCCTGAAGGGCACCTTTAACTTAAACAGCGGCCTGTATGCCAAGGAAGGCACCGTGTACCCCAAAGGCCAGGTACACCGCCGCATGACCAAGGCCCAGGTAACCCAGGTGTACAAGGATTGCGGCCAGGAAGTGGCCATGCACGCCTATGAACACGCCGATCTTGTGGGCATTCCCTTGAATCAGGTTCCCTATCAGATCATCAAGGATAAGGAGCAATTGGAAGCCCAGTTTGGCCGCATCATCCGGGGCTTTGCCTACCCCTACGGCACGGTGAACGCAAAGGTTTCTAAGCTGCTTGCGGATATGGGCGTGGCCTATGCCCGCACCGTCCACTCCACCCACGATTTCCACCTGCCCTCCGATTGGCTGCAGCTGCCGGCCACCTGCCACCATAACGACCCCCAACTGATGGAGCTGGCCAAGCGCTTTGCGCAAGAAGCCCCCTATGGCCGCCCGTGGATGTTCTATCTGTGGGGCCACAGCTATGAATTCGAGGGGAACGATAACTGGCATGTGATCGAAGAATTTGCGGAATACATGGGCGGCCGGGAAGATATCTGGTACGCCACCAACATCGAAATTCACGATTATGTGAAGGCCTGGGAACAGCTGCACTTCAGCGCCGACGGCCACCGGGTGTATAACCCCACGTCCACCTGCCTGTATCTGCGCACCTGGACAAACACCTATGTGCTGGAGCCCGGAAAGGAAACCCTGATCCCCTGATAAAAAATGCCCCCGGCCTGCCGCCCTTGGACAAACAGCGGCAGGCTGTTTTTTCTTTTGAAGGAATTGACAAAAGCGTTCCAAAAACGTACAATGATAAATGGATATTTATAACCTTATGTCAAGGAGTGTTTCATGAAGGATTTTCCCCTGATTCGTTCCGGCAAAGCGGCCGTTATCGGTGCCCTTTTGCTGGCGGTGCCGGTGATTTTATTATCCCTTACCCCCTTCACCGGCGTGTATGCCCTGCTGCTTATTGTGTTTTTGATGCCCATCGGCTGCTGCACGGCTTCTGCCGTGGGCGGCGTGGCCGCAGGCCTTGCAGGGCTTATGGCCTCCCTGTTTTCCGCCTATCATTTATTGGGCATTCAGGGCCTTGTTGGGTGCGGCATATATCTTGTGCCCATCTTCCTGATTTTCCTGTTCCTGATGGGGCAAAAACCGGCGTTTTTCAAGGGCTGCGCCCTGCTGATTGCCACCCACATCCTGGCCTTTGGCTGCCTGTACCTGTACGCCCAGCAGCAGGCGGATCACCTGCTGTACCAGAAAACGGCGGATGCCGCCGTGCAGGCCCTCTCCCAGATGCCGGAATGCGATATGCTGCTGCTTCAGCTGTACCAGTCCGGCTTCATCACCCTGCCCTCTTCCCTAGCAGATCAATTGCAGGTTTTGCCAAACGGCCTTTATTTCATCACCCCCGCCGCCCGGCAGGATTTGCTTCTGTCCGTGGGCAGCATGGTGGAAAACCTGCTGATGTCCCTTGTGGTGCTGGTGATGACCCAGCACAGCATCATCAGCGGCGTTGCCTGCCTGCTGCTGCCCCTGCGCTTTGGCAAACTGCACCATGAAAAGCTATCCTTCCTGGCCCCGGAGGGCAAGGAAATTGCCCCCTTCCCGGATTTGGATATGCCGCCCCTCAGCCTCTGGCACCTGCCCCGGGGCATGGGATGGAAGGTGGGCCTTGCGTGGGTGATGGGCTCCCTTTTGCAGGCAACGGGGGGCAGTGAAGGCGTCTCCCTGGCCGGCACCATTTTGTATTACTCCGCCGGTGCCGTCTTTGCATGGCAGGGGGCGGCCCTGATGAACTTCACCCAGAAAGCCCGGGGCACTAAACGCCCCTTCCGGGTAATCACGCCCCTTCTGTTTTATGCGCTGGGTATTCTGCCCTACATGGGCATTTTCGATCAAATCATCAATCTGCGAGGGCTGCGCAAGCCCCCCGAACCAAAGGAGGAAATATAACATGAAAGTCATTCTGCTGGCCGATGTGAAAGGCACGGGCAAAAAGGAAGAAATCGTAAATGTAAGCGACGGCTACGCCCGCAATTTCCTGTTTCCCAAGAAACTGGCCGTGGAATCCACCCCCGGCGCCGCCAAGGAACTGGAACGGAAAAAGGCCGCTGAACGCCAGCGTGAAATGGAACGCCGGGCTGAAGCGGAAAAGAAGGCCGGCTCCCTCCGGGGCAAGGTGATCACGGTGAAGGCCAAGGCCGGTGCCCAGGGCCGCCTGTACGGCTCCGTTACCGCCCAGGAAATTGCCGATGCGCTGAACGCCCAGTATAATATTGCCGTGGATAAGCGCAAGATTGACCTGAAGGATCCCATCCGCACCGTTTGCGAAACGGAAGTGGTGGTAAAGCTCTACCCCGAAGTGAATGCCAAAATGACAGTACGAGTAACAGGCGGCGAAAACTGATGGACGCACCTCAGATGCAAAACCAGGCCCCGGGGGCCATTCCTCCCCACAGCACGGATGCGGAACGCTCCGTGCTGGGTGCCTTGCTGCAGGATAGCGCAGCCCTTTCCGCTGCGGTGGAATCCCTGACGGGGGATGATTTTTACGTCCCGGCCCATAAAGAGATTTTTGACGCTGCAAGGCAGCTTTCCCTTGCCAATATGGCGGTGGACCTGGTCACCATGGATGCGGAGCTTTCCCGCCGGGGCACCCTGCCCGGGGTGGGCGGCATTGAATACCTGATTGACCTGACCCAGTTCGTGCCCACCACCGCCAATGTGAAATATTACATCCGCATCGTATCCGAAAAGGCCACGCTGCGCCGCCTGATTCAGGCCGCCGGGGATATTTCCCATGCCGCCTACGCCCAGGAGCAGGAACTGCCCGAAGTGCTGGGCCTTTCCGAAAAGCTGATTTTCGATATTGTGATGCAGCGTGCCGGCGGCGATGAATTGCGGCACATCCGGGAAGTGATGGCCCGCACCTATGAGCAGATGGAAGAATTGGCCCGGCTGAAGGGCGGCATTTCCGGCGTGCCCAGCGGCTTTATCGGCCTGGATAACCTTACCACCGGCTTCCACGGCGGTGAACTGATTCTGGTGGGCGCCCGCCCCTCCATGGGGAAAACCTCCTTCGCCATCAATATCGCCACCAACGCCGCCCGCAAGGGCTTCAAAGTGGCCATTTTCAGCCTGGAAATGCCCCGGGAGCAAATTGCCATGCGTATGCTGTGCTGCGATGCCCGGGTGGATATGCAAAAGGTGCGCAAAGGCCTGCTCCGGGATGAGGATTGGGTGAAGCTGGCCCGCACGCTGGCCCCCCTGGCCGCCAGCGACGTGTATATTGACGATACTTCCGGCCTCACCCCCGGCCAGCTGCGCTCCCGTTGCCGCAGGCTTATGATGGATAAGGGGCTGGATCTGATCGTGCTGGACTATCTCCAGCTGATGGGCTCCGATAAGAAGGCCGAAAGCCGCCAGGTGGAAGTCAGCGAAATTTCCCGTTCCCTGAAAGCCATTGCCCAGGAATTGAAAATTCCCCTCATCGCCCTGGCCCAGCTTTCCCGTGCCAACGAAAAGCGCGGCGGCAGCGGCATCAAGCCTATGCTGAGCGACTTGCGTGATTCCGGTTCTATCGAGCAGGATGCGGACGTGGTGATGTTCCTGCACCGCTCTGCTTACTATAACCGGGAAGACCCCAAGCCCGATAACACCGCCGAAGTGATTGTGGCCAAGCAAAGAAACGGCCCCTTGGATACCATCAAGCTGGCCTGGCTGGCTGAATACACCCTGTTCGATAACCTGGCAGCGGAATGAGAAACGTATTTACAGCCAACCAAAGCCGCTGCTTCCTCGCCCTATGCCCCAAGGACTGGGTCCTTGCCCCTGCAACCGTTTTGTAAAGAAATTGACTTTGGATAAGCAAGCATTCTCCGCATAAAAGGTGTATCACCTTCCTTGTGAAAGAAGACAAAGGTCAAGATGAAAACAAAAAAAGGCTGTCATAGGAAGAGTAATGGAAAGGATGAAGTTATCCTTCGCTCTACACCAATGAAATACCGAAACAGCAAGCCCGCCAAGGCTTGCTGTTTCTTGTACTGCTGTGATAGAATGAAAGCGATCAACTTACAGTTGCTTAATGATGGAGGTTTGTATATGGAAATAGTTTACAAAAAGCTTACCGATGCAGAATTAGATGTTTTTATTTGTATGAGAATACAACAACTTCGTGAAGAAGGCGCAACAGAAGAAATTGATTTAGCACCTTATCTTAAAGAATACTATAAGAAACATATGGCAGACGGCACTTTTGTGTCTTGGATTGCTTTGGATGGTGATACAATTATCGGAACAAGTGGAATGTCTTTTGTGGAAAGGCCTCCCATATTTGGATGTCCCAGTGGTAAAACAGGAATATTGTCCAGCATGTTTACGAATCCTGATTATAGGAGAAAAGGA
>JAZUQI010000229.1:0-8962 GCA_045605625.1 Clostridia bacterium | reverse complement strand
CGGGGGGTGAGCAGGGGCTGCACCTGGGTATCAAAATAATCGGAAAGCCAGGCTTTCTGTTCGTTATTGAGTTCCTTGGGGCTCAGGATATGAATCCCGGCCTGGGCCAGTGCCGGCAGGTATTCCGCCTGCAAAAGCAGGTATTGCCGGGCCACCTGGGCCTGCACTTTGGGCAGGATGGCGGCAATCTGTTCCTGGGCCGTCATGCCGGCAGGGTCCACCTTCCGGGGGTTGGTATCCATGGTGCGCACAAGTGACCCTACACGCACCATAAAAAATTCATCCAGGTTGGAGGAGCAGATGGACAAAAACTTGCCCCTCTCCAGCAGGGGATTATCCAGATTGCAGCATTCTTCCAGCACACGGCCGTTAAACTTGATCCAGCTTAGTTCCCGGTTATAGTAATTGATTTTTGCCATGGTTTTTTCACGCTTCCTTATGTATTAGTACACCAGCTTGGTGGTGAGGGTAATCAGGGTGACGGTGGGGGTATTGAACAGGCGAATGGGGGGCAGGCCGTTTGCCTTGGATACGCCAAGGCCGGGGGAAATATGCTGGGCAATACCCAGGGAATAGGAAAGGCCGGAAACGTAGGTATCATCCGGCAGCCAGCCGCCCTTGCCCATCTCCGAGGTGGCAGGCACTTTCAGGGCGCCAAGCAGGGGCAATTTCCATTGGCCGCCCACATAATGGCCGGACAGGATCAGGGCAATGGTGGAAACGTAGCTTTCATTATCCGTTTTCAAAAATTCCACCAGGTTGCCCATGGCGCTTTCCGTTAAAGGATGATGGGAGAGGGCAATGTGGGAATCGGAGGGCAGCATCTGCTTCCGGGCTTCCCGGATGCGCAGGAGACGATCCTGCTGGTAAAGCACCGCTTCCAAAGCGGCCTTTTTTTCCGGGGAATCCGCTTCCTTTTGCAGCTCTTCCAAACGGGTGGTCAGGGTTTTTTCCATGCTGTCCGCATCCAGGGAATATACGGTTTCCGGGGAGAGCCACAAGGACTCCGAACCGCCGGAAAGCAGCACCGGGGCATCCAGGTAGATGGCCCCTCTTTCCTCAGCCGCCTGAATGAAGGGGGCTTTGGGGCTGTCGCCTTCGTGGGGCGTGGCGATGAGGGGGGCAGGGTCCTCATCCCCGGGGATGAAATAGAAGGGCGTTTCGGGGAACAAATCAATCAGGGCAAGGAAAGCATCGAAATTTCCTTCCGGATCGCAGGCATCCCCGGTGAACACCACAATATCGCAGTAGGTATCCTGCAGGGTATCGGAAAGCCTTTCCTGCCCGGCGCCGAAATGCAGGCCGTGCAGATCGGAAATGTGGAGGATGCGGAAATTTTCCGCTTGCTTTGGCAGGGAGGCAATGGTGATGGATTTCTTTTCCAGGCTGACCCGGCTGTTGTTGATATAGTTAAAGCAGACAACCACCGCCGCAATCAGCAAAACCAGCATAAGCGTAGTGATGATGCCGGGATGTTTTTTTCTTTCGGGGGCAAAAATGGGATCCCGTGATTTGCGCATACAGGACTCCTTTCAAATTGTTTCACACTATTATATATGAAAAAACAGTTCCTTGCAATGAGAAAAACGCCGCTTTGCAGGATTTTACATCCGTTTTGCCGAAAAGAAAAAGGACTGGAAACCGAAAACAGGGAGCAGATGAAAAATGGCCAAGAAAAGAAGCAGTTTTGTATGTTCCGCCTGCGGTGCGGAAAGCCCCCGCTGGATGGGCAAATGCCCGGAATGCGGCGCATGGAACACCATGGAAGAAGTGGTGGCCCAGCAGGAAATGGTGATGCAAAAGGAATATAAGCAGCGGGGCGGCCTGGGCAACGAAGCCCTGCCCCTGCGGGAGATTGAGGCCGGGGCCCATGTATACCAAAAAAGCGGATTGGATGAACTGGACAGGGTGCTGGGCGGCGGCATAGTGGAAGGGGCTTTGATGCTGGTGGGGGGCGACCCCGGCATTGGAAAATCCACCCTGCTGCTTCAGGTGTGCGCCCATCTGGCAGAGGAAGGGAAAAAGGTGCTCTACATCAGCGGCGAAGAAAGTGCCCGGCAAATTCGCCTCAGGGCCCAGCGGCTGAATGTGCATAACAGTAACCTTATTGTTCTTACGGAAACCGCCATGGATAATATCGAAACCAAGCTTCATCAGGTGAAGCCGGATTACTGCGTGGTGGATTCCATCCAGACGGTGTACCGCCCGGAAATGGGCAGTGCCCCCGGCAGCGTCAGCCAGGTGCGGGAAAGCGCCGCCCTTTTGATGCGCTATGCCAAAACGGAAGGGTGTGCCATTTTCCTGGTGGGCCATGTGACGAAGGAAGGCGCCTTGGCCGGGCCACGGGTGCTGGAGCATATGGTGGACGTGGTTTTGTATTTTGAAGGGGATCATCAGCATGAATACCGGCTGCTTCGGGCGGTGAAAAACCGCTTTGGTTCGGTGAACGAACTGGGCATTTTTGAAATGACCGGCACCGGCATGCATGCGGTGAAGAATGCCTCCGAAACCCTTTTATCCCAAAGGGCCAAGGGGGCCAGCGGCAGCTGTGTGTTCTGCGGGCTGGAGGGCACCCGCCCCATGCTGGTGGATATTCAGGCCCTGGCCGCCCAATCCTTTTATCAGGTGCCTCGCCGCACGGCGGACGGCATGGATACCAGCCGGGTGATGCTGCTGCTTGCGGTGATGGAAAAGCGGGCCAGGCTGAAAATGTATAACCGGGATGTGTTTATCAATGTGGCCGGTGGCCTTTCTTTGAACGAACCGGCGGCGGACCTGGCCCTTTGCATGGCGGTGGCCTCTTCCTATTGCGACCGGCCCATTCCGGCGGATTGGGCGGTGATGGGGGAAGTGGGCCTGGCCGGGGAAGTGCGGGCCATTGCCCAGATGGAAAGACGGGCCACCGAATGCCTGCGCCTTGGCTTCACTCACATCCTTTGCCCCCGGGATAACCTTAAAAGCATGGAAAAGATTGCCGGGGTGCAGCTCCACGGCGTGGATACCGTGGCCCAGGCCATGGCGGTATTGGATTTGATGCCCAACACATAAGTTTTTTACAGTTGTAATAGTTACATTACCGATTTGAAACAGTTTTAACATCTTTTTCTTGTATACTAAGGCTAAATCAATCTGGATAGGTGAAAAAGGCCTTTTGGGTTGGTTTTAACCGCATTTCCAGGATGTGTTTACACAGGTAAATTTTTTGATAGAATGCAAGAATTTACTGGGGTAAATCGTCCTATAAATGAGAGATGTTTGGAACAAGAAGGGAGATCGTAAACATGAAACGGTTTTTCGCAATTTTATTGGTTGTGGCCCTGATGCTGCCCATGAGCGCCATGGCGGCTACCCGCACCCTGAAAATGGGCCATACCGGCGAAGATGTGCAGGCATTGCAGGTGCTTTTGAATGCCAATGGCTGCTATTTCGGCGAAATCAGCGGCACCTTTGATAAGGCCACGGCCACCGCTGTGAAATCCTTCCAGCGGGTGAACCGCCTGGCGGTGGACGGCAAGGCCGGCAAGGCCACCATGGCCATGCTCAGCAGCGAAGTGGCCGTCAGCCCCACCGATGCCCAGACGTACCTGAAGGATTTGAATTATTATGACGGCGATGTGGATGGCAACTTCGGTTCCCTGTCCGTCAGCGCCCTGAAAGCCTTCCAGAAGAACAACGGCCTGAAGGCCACCGGCACCATGACCCCGGATACGGTGCTGAAGCTCTTCTCCGGCACGGCTACCCCCAAGGGCGAAAACGCCCCCATCGTGGGCGGCACCCTGGCCACCGGCAGCTATGGCGATGCGGTGGAACTTTTGCAGGAAGATCTGCGTGCGGCCCTGTTCTATGACGGCAGGGTGGATGGCATTTTCGGCGTGGAAGTGCGCAAGGCTGTGGAAAATTTCCAGGCTGCTGCCGGGCTGAAAGTGGACGGCAAGTACGGCACCGCTTCCTATAACGCCCTGCACAACCGCAAGGCTTCCATCTTCAATGGCGGCATTCCCGTGCGTACCCTGACCGTGGGCATGCAGGGCTGGGATGTGAAAGTGCTGCAGGAAAAATTGATCAGCATGAATTATTCCTCCGTTATGGCCAGCGGCTATTTTGATAACAATACCGCTTCCGCCATCCGCAGCGTGCAGGACAAGAATAACCTCACCGTGGACGGCGTGTTTGGCAGCGAAGAACGCCGCTATATCTGGCCCACCAATGTGGATCAGGAAGATATGGAACAGATCGTGCCCGATAAGAGCGATGACACCACTGACTATACCCGGATCCTGAAGAAGGGCATGCGGGGCAATGACGTGGCCATGCTGCAGATGCGCCTGAAGGCCGCCAATTATCTCTTTGGCAAGGCCGACGGCATCTTTGGTGACCAGACCGAAGCTGCTGTGAAGAAGCTGCAGAAGGATTACAACCTGACCAAGGTGGACGGAATTGTTGGGGAAAAGACCTGGGAAGTGGTCTATTCCATCAACATCGGCAACGCCGAACAGGATAGCACCGTGGATAGCAGCACCTCCATCGGCACCAATAACCGCAAGCTGCGTCAGGGCTCCAGCGGCACCGATGTGAAGCGTGTGCAGCAGAAGCTGATTGCCGAAGGTTTCCTGGCCGCCGGCGAAGATGACGGCAAGTTCGGCCCCAAGACCTACCTGGCCGTGGTGCAGTTCCAGCTGGCCAATGGCCTCACCCCCGATGGCGTGGTGGGCACCAAGACGTTCAACGCCCTCTTTGGCGATGACGGTGCCGTTGGCTGATAAAACAAAATAAAGAAGGCCCTCCTGTATGAAACGGTTGCGGAAAACGCATACTGCATCATAAGGAGGGCTTTTTGTTATGAAGAAAAAGCGTTGGATCATTCTTTTGCTTTTGT
Source organism: Clostridia bacterium (assembly GCA_045605625.1). GTDB lineage: Bacteria > Bacillota > Clostridia > Christensenellales > Aristaeellaceae > RUG563. The sequence goes on along the minus strand of JAZUQI010000229.1, from coordinate 4,086 downwards.
GTACATGGATGCTGACGGGCTGCGGCGCTGCGGCTGTAGAGGAAGCCGAAGCAACCAATCCGCCGGAGGCTGACGGCGTGCCCAAGGTGCCGGAAAAACTGACGGTGAATGAGCAAGGCATACCGCTTCTGAAAGTGTATGAAACCGATGAAGAAACCGTGACGGAAATGGATTTGGAAAGCTACGTGATGGGGGTGGGGGCCGGGGAAATGAAAAATGACTGGCCTATGGAAGCCCTGAAAGCCCAAGCCATTCTGGCCCGCACGTTTGTGCTGAAATTCTGCGAGGAAAAGGAAAGCAAGTACGAAGGGGCGGATGTTTCCACGGATATTGAGGAGGCCCAGGCCTTTGACGCCACCGCCATCAATGAGCGCATTGAACAGGCGGTGAAGGAAACGGAGGGCATGGTGCTGAGCCACAAGGCAGCCTTGCCCTATGCCTGGTTTCACGCCCATTCCGGGGGCATGACGGCCAAGGCGAAAGAGGGCTTGAATTACGAGAAGGAGGAGCCGGGCTACACCAAAGTCACCGCTGGGCTGGACAGCGATGCTGCTCCGGCGGAAGCCAAGGCTTGGGAAGCATCCTTCCCGGAAAGCGAATTCCTGGCGGCGGTGAAAAGCTGCGGCGTGAAGGGTGTTTCTTCCATTGATACCTTGCAGGTGGGCAGTCGGGGCGTAAGCGGCCGGGCGGAAACCATCAAGGTGAATGGGGAAGAGGTGAACGCCGCCAATTTGCGCATTGCGCTTGGTTCCACCAAAATGCGCTCTACGCTGCTTTCCACGTTGAACTTCGCTGACGGAAAAGTGAATATGTCCGGCAAAGGGTATGGCCATGGCGTGGGCATGCCCCAATGGGGCGCTTATGGCATGGCGGAAATGGGAAAGACTGCGGAGGAAATTGTGAAGTATTATTTTCAGGATGTGACGGTGGAAAAGCTGTGGTGATGGGTTTTGTTTTCGGGGGCGTTGCCCCCATGCCCCCAGCAGGGACAACTGTCCCTGCACCCATCTTCCGGAACGGGTAAACTGTTCTTGCTTACGATGTGCCGGTGGAAGGGAAGAGGAAACGCTGCACAGCAAACGATTCGGCTGAGGATGATGAATGAGGCGGTAATAATTTAAGCATTCCATGTCGTTTCCATCCACGGGCTGGGCGGCATGCTGCCGCCTGCCGGATGCCCTTGGCATCCGGTGAAAGCAAAAAAGGTGCGATGGGAAAATACATTTTCCCATCGCACCTTTTCTTGCTTTCTTTGTGCCCGTGGATGCGCTTTCTACGCTGTATAGAATTGAAAGGGATCATTGAAATGAGAGAGTGCCTACAAATTCACGTTTCGTGCGGAAATGAGATTTTATGTAGGAGCTGTGTTTCGCAAAGTGGGTGCAGGGAGGAACTCCCTGCCGCTGGGGTACAGGGGCTGCCAAAGCCCCTGCCCCGTTCTTCGTTGCACAAAAAAGCCACGGCACAAAATGTACCGTGGCTTGATTGTTATTTGGCTTAGTGCCGAAAGAATTATTCTTCTTCGTCCTCGTCCTTCTGGGCGTTTTCGATGATCTTCTTAGCGGCATCAGCAGGCATTTCTTCGTAGCGTTCAAAGCTCATGGTGAAGGAGCCGCGGGCCTGGGTCATAGAGCGCAGATCGGTGGCATACTTGAACATTTCGCCCATGGGAGCTTCGGCGGTAACACGCTGGAGGCCATCGATGGGATCCATGCCCATGATGCGGCCACGGCGCTTGTTCATATCGCCCATGATATCGCCCATGTATTCATCGGGAACGAACACTTCAACGTGCATGATGGGCTCCAGCAGCACGGGGCTGGCATCCATGCAGCCCTTCTTGTAAGCAATGCGGGCAGCGGTCTTGAAAGCCATTTCGGAGGAGTCCACAGCGTGGTAGGAACCATCATACAGCTTGGCATGCAGGCCCACCATGGGATAGCCGGCCAGAACGCCCTTGCGGATGTTTTCACGCAGGCCCTTTTCAACAGAGGGGATGAAGTTGCGCGTTACGGCGCCGCCGACCACGGCATCTTTGAATTCGAAGTCGATATTGGTATCGCCGATGGGGGAGAATTCGATCCACACATCACCGAACTGGCCGTGACCACCGGACTGCTTCTTGTGGCGGCCCTGGCAGGAAACCTTCTTGCGGATGGTTTCACGATAGGGGATCTTGGGATCGTTCAGGTTAGCCTGGGCACCGAACTTGGAGGCCAGCTTATTGCGGATCACATCCAGGTGCAGTTCGCCCTGACCGGAAACCAGGGTTTCGGTGGTTTCGGTATTCTTTTCCACCTTGATGGAAGGATCTTCTTCCTGCAGGCGGGCCAGACCGGAGAACACCTTATCTTCTTCGCCCTGCTTGGCGGCGGAAATAGCCTTGGAAATGCAGGGGGCGGGGAAATCGATGGGAGCGAAGCGGATGGGGTTATTGGCATCGCACAGGGTATCGCCGGAGTTGGTGAACTGCAGCTTGGAAAGGGCGCCCAGATCACCGGCGTTGAGAACGTTCACGTTCTGCTGCTTCTTGCCGCGCATGACGAACAGGCCGCCGGCCTTTTCAGCCTTTTCAGCGGTGGAGTTGTACAGGGCGGTGGCAGGGGTGATGGAGCCGGAGCACACACGGAACAGGCTCAGCTTGCCAACGAAGGGGTCAGCGATGGTCTTATACACGAAAGCGGAGAAGGGTTCGCCATTATCACAGGTACGGGTCACCTTATCGCCGGTCTTGGGATTTACGCCTTCCAGCACGCTGCCCTTGGGGGAGGGGAGGTAAACGCTCATCATATCCAGAAGCTTGGCAACACCCACGCCGGTGGTGGCAGAAACGGCCACAACGGGCACGATGGCGCCGCTCTTCATGCCTTCACGGAAGCCGAAGAGGATTTCATCATGGGTCAGTTCTTCGCCTTCCAGGTACTTCATCATCAGTTCGTCGTCAGCGCCGGCGGCGGCTTCGGTGATTTCTTCCATGGCGGTGGCGATTTCATCGGCCATATCAGCGGGAACGGGAATTTCCTTCAGGCCCTTGCCGGTGCCTTCGAAAGCCTTGTTTTCCAGCACGTTCACAACGCCCTTGAAAGAAGCGCCGGCGCCGATGGGCAGCAGCATGGGCACAACGGAGGCGCCGAACTTATCACGCAGCTGATCCACAACCTTGCCGAAGTTGGCGTTTTCAGCATCCATGCGGTTCACGATGAACATACGGGCCACGTTATTCTTCACAGAATTGGCCCAGCCCTTTTCAGCGCCCACGGTGAGGCCGCTGACGGAACCCACAACGATACCGGCGGTTTTCACAACACGCAGGGCACCGGCCATTTCGCCGATGAAATCGAAGTAACCGGGAACGTCGATCACGTTGATCTTGGTGCCCTTCCATTCCACGGGAGCGATGGCGGCACTGATGGAAATGTGGCGCTTCACTTCTTCGGGATCGAAGTCCGTGGTGGCGGCGCCGTCTTCCACTTTGCCCTGGCGGTCCACATGACCGGCGGCGTACAGCAGCGCTTCGGCAAGGGTAGTCTTGCCTTCGGAGCCGTGGCCAATCAAGGCGATATTACGGATGTTTTCGGTGATAAAGTCAGCCATAGTTGGTTTTCCCCCTGTATAAAAATTTCTTTAATATGATCAACACAAGTTTAATCACACGCACAAATTATTGTAACAGATAAAACGGCAAAATACAAGCCATTTTTTGCAAAAATGAAGGAAAATACGCCGCAAATGCTATATAAATGAAGGGGAATACAAAATATGGCCTTCATTATTACAAAAGGATGCAAAATATTGTGAAAAAAGCAAAGAAATATTGAAAAAAGCCTTGACAAACCCGGGAAAATTTAGTATCATAATCGTCGCATCAATAGGCTCCGCTAGCCCCGGGTACTATTGTGTCACGCCAAATGTGCTGACCATCACAGGAGGCAAAAATACTTAGTCTACCGTTTCAAGGAGGAAATTCACTTGAATACCTTTATGGCAAATGCGCAGAACATTGAGCGCAAGTGGTATGTCGTTGATGCAGACGGCATGGTGCTGGGCCGCCTGGCCAGCCAGGTTGCCAACATCCTGCGTGGCAAG
>JAZUQI010000228.1:0-8183 GCA_045605625.1 Clostridia bacterium | reverse complement strand
CACGGCGATGGGGCCCAAGAGGGGGGGCGCGAGCTTACCGGTAAGCCAGATGGCGGTGGGGCCGTCGGCGCCGCCGATGATGCCGATGGAACCGGCTTCGGCATTGGTAAAGCCAAGCACCTTGGCCCCAATGAACACGATGAAGATACCGGCCTGAGCGGCGGCACCCATGAGCAACGTTTTCGGATTGGCGATGAGGGGGCCAAAGTCCGTCCCGGCGCCAACGCCGATGAAGATGAGGCAGGGGTAAATGCCCAGCTTCACGCCCAGATACAGATAATCCAGAAGGCCGGGGGTAATGGTTTTCCCGGCGGTGGCAAGCAGGGTGCCCACGGAGGAATACACCTGGCCGTCCGTCATGAAAGCGGCAGAATCCTTGATGATCACGGCCACGCTGTCCGCCAGCACTTTACCGTCTTCCGCAATCAGGGCGCCCACTTCATTCAGCGTAGCCCCAACGGAGAAGTTTTCCGTGATCTGGCCGATCACCTGACCGGCATTGTTGAGAATGGCCCCGGCGTTGTTCACCGTCACAGCGGCAAGATCCACCAGGTCCTTGGATTCCACCAGAATGGCCCCTCCAAAGAGGCTCCAATTGGCGTGGCCGCCGGCAAAGAGAGCTTCGTGATACACTTCACTGCCCAGCAGGTTGGTCAGCAACATACCAAAGGCAATGGGCAAAAGCAGCAAAGGCTCAAACTTCTTTACGATGGCCAGATAGATCAGCACACAGGCAATGCCCACCATCACCAGCGCAAGGGGATCACGCAGAAACATCGCAATACCGCTTTCGTTGGCCAGGTCAGCCAATGTCTGCAAAACATTTACGGATTCCATCTGTAAAGCGTCTCCTTTCAGTTCATTTTTCTTCCGTTGAAAGGAACACTCTTACAGCACGCACAGCACGTCGCCGGAGTTCACAGAAGCACCCTTCTGCACGTTCACCTGGGCCACGGTGCCATCTTCGGGGGCCACGATTTCGTTTTCCATCTTCATGGCTTCCAGAATCATCAGGATATCGCCCTTCTTCACAGCGGCGCCAACGGAAACCTTCACATCCAGAATGGTGCCAGGCATGGGGCTTGCCACTTTCAGGCCATTGGCCACAGGGGCAGGGGCAGCAGCCTTGGGGGCGGCGGCAGGGGCAGCGGCCACGGGAGCGGCAGCCACGGGGGCAACGGGGGCAGCAGCCACAGGAGCGGCGGCCACGGGGGCGGCAAAGCCAGCGCCCACTTCTTCTACTTCCACTTCGTAGGAAACGCCATTGACGGTAATGTTGAATTTACGCATAACAGGAATCTCCCTTCTCAATTAAAAATGACTGTAAATCTGTTCTTCACGGGCAGCACGGGCACGGGCAGAGGCCATATCGGTGCGGCGCACACGGCGCACCACAAAGCCGCTTTGTTCCCCCTGCCATACGGCCGCAATAGCGGCGGTGATGACGGCGATCAGCGCATCATCATGGACAACGGAAACGGCAGGCTGTTCCGGCTGGATGGGGGGCACCGGGGCAGGGGCGGCCGTGGGGGCCTTTTCTGCCTTGGGGGCGGCCTTCTTCTTGCCGGTATTTTTATTGAGTGCGCCCATGATGGAAATGCAGGCGATCAGGATGACCAGCCCAGAGAAAACCACCAGCATGCCCACCGCCGTGGTGGAAAGGCCCAGAATCAAATTTTCCATATCAGCATCCTCCCTTTCTTACAGGGGCAGATTGCCGTGCTTCCGGGGCAGGTTCACATCATGCTTGGAAAACAGCATTTCCAAAGCGGCAATGATGTATTTCCGGGTTTCCTTGGGGTCAATCACATCGTCCACCATGCCCTGCTTGGCCGCAAAGAGGGCGCCGCAGTTTTCGTGGTAGGCGTTCATGAGGTCTTCCTTGCTTTCGCCGTTCAGGATATCCTTTTCGTTGAAGGCCTGCACAGCCACTTCTTCCGTCAGGGGGGCGATCATGGCCTGGGGCCAGGCATAGCTCACATCCGCCATATCCTTGCCGCCCATGGCCACATAGGCAGCGCCCACGGCATTGCCGCAGATCACGGCCACCTTGGGGGAGGTGCATTCCGCATAGGCATAGCACACATCCGCAGCGGAGCGGATCAAATCGCCCTGCTTGCATTCGCAGGGAACGGCCAGGCCATCGGCGTTCACGAAGGACACCACCGGCAGGCTGTAGCAATCGCACAGCCGCACGAAGCGGGCCATTTTCTTGCTTTCTTCAATGCCCAGCCGGCCGTTATCCTGCTGATGATCGCTGACGATCAAGCCGCAGGTGCGGCCGCCGATGCGGCAAAGAGCCGTGCGCACGGCCTTGCCATAAGCGCTGTACAGTTCAATCACCTGGCCCATATCTGCCACATCCGTCAAAATGGCCGTGGCATCATCGGCATCGGTGGCCGCCATCAGGCGGTTCAAATCATCCCCATCGGCGATGGGAGCGTTTTCCATGTTGCAGGCGGGCAGCATATCAATCAGGGCCGCCACCAGCGCTTCGGCTTCATCTTCCGTTTCAGCCACCAGGGAAGCAACGCCCTGCCTGGCCATGATTTCGGCACCGAACAGGGTTTCTTCCGTCTTTTCCACGCCCTTTTCGCTGTTCATCACCAGCGCAGAATGCAGGGCCACTTTGCCGTTCTTTTTCACCTGCACGGTGATATCGCACACCTGGGTCAAGAGGGCGTTAAAGCCCTTGCAGGGGCCCATCACCATGGCAATCAGGGGGCACACGCCGGAAAGACGGGCCATCTGGTTCATCACCTTGGCGTACAGGGGCAATGCGGCAGCGCCCTCGGTCACCTTCACACCGGCGCTGTCCAGCATGGCCACCACCGGCGCCCCGGTGAGCTTTGCCATGTTCAATACTTTCTGAATTTTTTCCGCCTGTGCGCTGGTCATGGCGCCGCCGCAGGAAGCGTAATCCTGGGCGAAGCAATAGGCTGCACAGCCGTTCACGGTGCCGTAGCCGGCCACCAAGTTGCTATCCCCCCGCAGCGCATCCATTTCCACAAAGCTGCCCTGGTCAAACAGCTTTGCCACGCGCTCCCGGGCGGTGCACTTGCCTTCTGCATGCTGCTTGGCAATGCGTTCCGCATCACCCTGCAGGATGTTGGACTTTTCCTTGGCCAATGTCTTGATCTTTTCCGACATGTCCATTTCCGGATCCCCCATTCTCATGTTAATTTTTTGGTTTGAAGGCGTCATTCATATGCTACAGGTTCCCTCCGTATGAAAGGAACCTCATCCTTACCCAAATTCTACTATTCCACGTAAATTCTTTTTTTCCTGCCTTGTTTTTGAAAAGAATATGCCTTTTTCTTCTCTTTTTCGCTTATTTTCCCAATGTTTCACGTGAAACGGGGAAAAATGCCATCGGCATTTTTCGTGAAGGAATGAAGGAATGAAAAAATGAAGGAATGCAATAGTCAACAAATATTTATCATAGAGTATATAAATCTCCTTCACAAAAAGCCAAAGGCTTTTTACTTCACTTTTTCACTTCTTCACTTAAAAAATCGCCTTTCGGCGATTTTTTAATCCCTTATTTTTCCTTTTTCCACCTGCAATACGCAGGCCGGCCGGGCCCCGATGAAATCCCCCGGGTCGGTGCAGGTGAGCAGGGCCTGGGCATTACCGATGCGGCTGATCAGCCGTCTGCGGCGTTCCGGGTCTAATTCAGAAAGCACGTCGTCCAATAATAGCAGCGGCGCCTCCCCCTGGCTTTTTTCCAATAGGTCAAAGGCCGCCAGTTTCATGGAAAGGGCCGCCGTGCGCATTTGCCCCTGGGAGGCAAAGGCCTTCATGGGCATGCCGCACAGGGTAAGCTCCACATCATCCCGGTGGGGGCCGGAGGTGGTGTATTGCCGGCGCATATCCTCCTCCCGGCTGGCGGAAAGGCCCTGCAGCATGCGTTCTGCCGGGTCCGCCGCCTGAGAAAGGGCGCTTTCGTATTGCAGGGCGAAGGTTTCCTCCTCCCGGCCGCCGATGAACAAGTAATGGTTCCCGGCCCATTCATTCAGCCGCTGGCAGGCCTCCCGGCGCAGGCGCACCACCGGCGCCGCCGCCAGGGCCATTTGCTCATCCCAGGCAGGCAGCTGGCGCATATCCCCGTTTTTCAAAAGGGCGTTGCGCTGTTTCAAAACGCTCATGTAGGTTTGCAGGGCGTAAAAATAACTGCGCTGCTGCTGGCTGAGCAGCATATCCACGAACCGCCGCCGGGCCTGGGGTCCATCCTTCACCAGGGCCAAATCCTCCGGGGAAAAGATGACGCAGGTGGCGTGGCCCATCAATTCCCCCATTTTCGACGCCGTTTTGCCGTTTACATAAATGATTTTCTTCTTTTTCGCATTTTCAAACAGCCGAACCCCCACTTCGTGGCGGCCATCGCTGCGCTCCACCGTCAATTGCACGGCGGAGGTTTCCTGCCCCCTGGCAATCATTTCTTTATCAAAGGAAGTGCGGTGGCTGCGCCCAAGGCAGCATACATGCACCGCTTCCAGCAAATTGGTTTTCCCGGCGCCGTTTTCCCCCACCAACACCGTAACCCCCTTGGGCGGCGTCAGCATCACCTGATCGTAACAGCGGAAATTGTGCAGGCGCAATCCGGTAATGTGCATGGCGCACCTCCTTTCCTTTTATTCTGCTCAAAGTGTGCCACAAACAACATGGATTTGTCAAGCAGAGAAAACACCGCAGGTATGCGGTATTTTGTGAAGAAGTGAAGGAGTGAAGTGAAAACACCTGCGGTGTTTTCGTGAAGAAGATTTATATACTCTGCAAAATATTATTTTGTTGACTATTCCACATCTCTTCTTCTCTCCTTCACGAAAAATGCCAATGGCCTTTTTCCCTGTTTCACGTGAAACAAAAAAGGTGTATATAATTTCCTTCACTCCATCTGTTGACCATTGCACTCCTTCACGAAACGCCGAAGGCGTTTTGCTTCGCTCCTTCACTCCTTCACTTAAATGACGCAGGCATTTATCTTCACTCCTTCATTCCTTCACACAAAAACACGCCCGTTGCCGCAGCAACAGGCATTTTTCTTCTTTTTATCCCTTTTTCCGCCAAATACTGATGGAAAAAAGGCTGAGGATGGGGATAAACTCCAGTCGTCCGGCCAGCATCAGGAAAGAGCACACCCATTTTGAAAACGGCGTCAAGGCCGAAAAATTCTGGGTGGGGCCAAGGGCGCCAAAGGCGGGGCCCACATTGGAAATGCAGGTAAGCGCCCCGGTGAATGACTCCACAATGCCCATGCCTTCCAAAGAAAGCAACAGCGCACCGCTAACCGAAATCATCACATACAAGAAAAGAAAACCACTTACGCTGACGATTACATTTTCCGGCACCGTTTTGCCATCCATGCGGATCACTGCCACTTTCCGGGGATGCAGGGCCACTTTAATATCCCGCACCGCATCCTTCACCAGCATAATCACACGGCTCACCTTAAAACCACCGCCGGTGGACCCGGCACAGCCGCCAATAATCATCAAACAAATCAGGATAGTTTTTGCAATGATGGGCCAAAGTTCAAAATCCGCCGTCACAAACCCTGTGGTGCTAACGATGGCCGCAGATTGGAAGAATGCCGCCCGGATGGCATCATGGAAGGAATCAAACTGAGGCAAAACGGAAAAGGTAATGCTCAATGTGGCCACCACCACAATGCCAAGATACACCCACAATTCTTCGTTTTTGAAAGCCAATTTGGCTTCCCGGCGCAGCAGATGAAAATAAACGGTAAAATTGACACCAAACATTATCATAAATACCCCAATAATCCATTCCACTGCCGGATTGCCAAAGGCACCCACGCTGGCGTTATAATTGGAAAAGCCGCCGGTGCCTGCGGTGGAAAAGGTGTGGATGGCTGCATCATACACATTCAAACCTGCTAACAGCAAGGCAACAAACAAAAGGAAAGAAAGCAGGAAATACAGAAAATACAGCATCTTGGCCGAATCGCTGGTGCGGGGCAGCAATTTGGAAAAGATGGGCCCGGGGCTTTCGGCCTTGGTAAGCTGGGCCGTGCGGCCGGAGAGCCTGGGCAGCAGCGCCACCGTCAGCACCAACACCCCCATGCCCCCGATCCAATGGGTGAACGACCGCCAGAACAAAATGCCCTTTGGCAGGGATTCTATTTCCTCAAGGATGGTGGCCCCGGTGGTGGTAAAGCCGCTGACGGTTTCAAAATATGCATCCGTAAGATGGGGAATGGCCCCGGAAATCCAGAAAGGCAGGGCGCCGAAGAAGGAAAGAATAATCCAGCTCAGCCCGGCCACCGCCAGCCCATCCTTGGGGTTCAGATCCTGCCGCCCCGGCTTCACAAAAAACGCCGGCACCACGCTCACCGCCCCGATGATCAGGATGGTATACACAAAGGAAAGCGCATCCCCCTGGCCGTAAATCAGGGCCACCAGCAGGGATGGAATCATCAGCACCGCTTCCATCAACAATAAGCGGCCCATCAGCTGCAATATCAATCGTTTATTCACGTTCTATCCCTTTCTCAGCGCACATGAATCACTTCATCCAGGGCGCTGACCCCGGCACGCTTGGAAATGATAATCACCGTATCGCCATTTTCAATGGCATCGTTACCAAAAGGCACCAGCACCTTATTTTCCCGGACAATAACGGCAATCAGGCAATCCGGGTCAATGTTCAAATCCTTCAGCGGCACATGCATATAGGGCATATTCCCTTCCGCCAGGAATTCCAGCGCCTCCGCCTTGCCGCCAATCAGCCGGTACATACGCACCACGGCATCGGATGCACGGTTGGAACGGGTGCGCACCGTGCGCAGCACATTGTTCACCGCCACGTTCCGGGCGCTGATGATGGAATCCAGCCCCATATTTTTCATGATGGAGGTGTAATTATCCCGGTTGGATTTCACAATCACCTTTTTCACGCCACGCTTCATGGCATACAGCCCGGCCAGCAGGTTTTCTTCATCCCGGTCAGACAGCGTGATGAACGCCGGCATTTCCGGCAGCCCTTCGCTTTCCAACAGTTCCTGATCCGTGCCGTCCCCCTGAATGATATTGGCCCCCGGCAGCATTTCGGACAAAAGCCGTGCCTTTTCCGGGCTGATTTCAATCATGGAAACCTTCACATGCATATTTTCCAGCATCTGGGCCAGGTAGAACGCAATCCGGCTGCCGCCCATAATCATCACTTCCCGGATGGAGGCAGCTTCCTTGCCGATGGCCCGGAAAAAGGCCGTTACCGTATTCACATCCCCGGCCACGTGCACCAGATCCCCCGGCTTAATGATGAAATTGCCCTTGGGGATAATAGCTTCCCCGTCCCGCTCCACAGCGCAGAACAGCACCTGGGGCAAATTCCGCTTCATCCGGTAAATATCTTTCAGGGGAATGCCCGTGAAGCCATCCCCTTCCGCTGCCCGAAAATCCACCATTTCCACCCGGCCCCGGGCGAAAGTTTCCACCCCGTTCACAAAGGGGAAGCGCAGCATCCGGCTCACTTCCCGGGCCGTGGAGCGTTCCGGGTTAATCACGTAATCCATGAACATTTCTTTTTGCAGAAAATGCAGGCTTTCCAGATATTCCGGGTCCCGGATTCGGGCAATGGCATACTGCGCCCCCAGCTTTTTCGCCGTCAGGCACACCAGCATATTGATTTCGTCGCCACCGGCCGTGGCAATCACAATATCCGCATCCTCCACGTTGGCTTCCTTCAGCACATCCACCCGCACGCCGTTGCCCTGAATGAACAAGGCGTCCAGCATGGTCTCTCCGCGCTCAATGGCGCTTTCGTCCGGGTCGATCACCACCACGTTATGGCCTTCGTTAATCAGGCTCTCCGCCAGGCCAATGCCCATCTTCCCTGCACCTACAATAATAATCCGCATAAAAGCCTCCTATATATAATAGAAGAAATTCATTTCACTTTTATTGTCATTTTTTTCCATTTGCGAAAAGTTTCATTCTTTTCGCAGTTTATAGTATAGCATATTTACGGCAAAATGAACATTTTTTTCTTTATATTTTTTACTGCGTTTTATGTGGACAGAGGATGTGTGTGCTTTATTGTGGAAGGAAAGGGAGGGCAGAATATTTTTTGCGAAAGAAAAGAGAGGGCAGGGGGCTTCTCGCCCCCTGTACCCCCCGGCAGGGCCATTGGCCCTGCACCCCTTCTGCGATGGGGGGATG
>JAZUQI010000227.1:0-9361 GCA_045605625.1 Clostridia bacterium | reverse complement strand
TGGCAGTTCAAGGATTCCGAAGAATGGCTGGAAGAAAACCTGAACCCCTACACCTACCATCCCGCCGCTGCTGTTGCACTGCTGGTGGAAGATGGCTGGGTGCTGAATGAAAAGGGCCAAGAATGGACTGAAGGCATCCGCTACAAGAAGGTTACCGCTGAAGAAGCCGGCACCTACAAGCACAACATCACCCTGGCTGACGGCACCGTGCTGATGCCCCTGATCATCGAATGGTCTTCTTCCGAAGGCAACAGCGTGTCCGACCTGCTGAAGGTTATGCTGGCTGAATCCGACGCCACCAAGGCTGCCGGTGTTCAGATCAACCAGAACGTGATGACCTTCACCGAACTGCTGAACTTCTACTATCGCGACGCTTCCCAGGGCGACCAGTACGGCGTGCCCACCTATGGCATGTTCAACCTGGCCACCAACTTCACCCCCCTGTATGACCAGTCCTACTCCTTCACTTCCGATCCTCAGTATGTGGCTCTGGGCTACAACCTGAACTACCTGTTCGACGATGTGCTGGATTGGCTGACCATGAAGATGGTGTATGGTGTAGACTCCGAAGATACCGAAGCTTACCTGACTCTGTGGCGTCTGTTCATCCAGCGCTGGAACGAACTCATGCCCCAGGTGCCGCTGTACAGCAACGTGTACATCACCATGTACCCCGATTGGCTGGAAAACTATTCTCAGGATTCCTTCTGGGATTTCCAGCAGGCCATCGTGTACGCCACTGTGGCTGAATAATCGATAATCCTTAACTTGCGGCGCAAGGGGGCGGGCTAAAAGCTCGTCCCCTTGCGTGGTTCCATTCCAAGATAAATTTTTTGCATACCAAGGCTGAAAAAAATCGGTTTTTTTACGTTTTCATTGGTAAATTCTGCAACAGAAAGGGCGGCGCCGGATGGGAAAGTATATCTTAAAACGTTGTATGTATATCGTGGTGGTATTTATCATTGTATCACTGATGATGTACATGCTTTATAACTTAATACCGAGCGATCCGGCACGAGCGGAACTGGAGCCCCTCCGCCAAAGTTTCAGAACTCCGGAAGAATACGAAATGCGCTATAACCAGCTGCGCGAGGAAATGGGCCTGAACGACCCGCTGATCGTGCGTTATTTGCGTTGGATGGGTTTGTGGACGGATACAGACGGCAAAACCTTCAACGGCCTTTTGCAGGGCAACTTTGGCTATTCCAACTACTATAAAACCAACGTAGTGGATACCATCATCAGCCCCATGAGCAACACCATCTTCATCAATATCTTCGCAACCATTGCCGCACTGGGGATCACCATTCCGCTGGGGATTTATTGTGCGGTGCATAAAAACGGAAAGTTCGACCAGTCCACCCAGGTGGTGACGATGCTGGGCTACAGCATTCCCATCTATATCATTGCACTGGTCTTCATGTATGTATTTTGCATTTTGCTTCGTGCCTTCCCTGTGATGGGCATGAAAACCGCCGGGGCCACATACGAACCCGGCTCCTGGGATGAATTTGTGGATATGCTGCACCACATTTCTCTGCCCGTGATTGTTATGACGTTTGGCTCCCTTGGCGGCATGACCCGCTATGTGCGCTCCGCCATGATTGAAGCCCTCAGCATGGATTATATCCGCACCGCCCGGGCCAAGGGCCTGCGGGAAAAAGTGGTCATTTATTCCCACGCCTGGCGCAACGCCCTGCTGCCCATCATCACCAGCATTCTGGGCTGGTTCCTGGGCATCTTCGGCGGTTCCGTGGTTATTGAAAATACGTTCTCCCTTTCCGGTATGGGCAAATTGTACTGGATCGGCCTGAACAATAACGACTTCGAACTGGTGCTGGCCATTCAGATGTTCTATTCGGTGGTTTCCCTGGTGGGTGCGCTGCTGATCGATATCAGCTACGGCCTGGTGGATCCCCGTGTACGTGTGGATAAGTAAGGAAGGAGGAGAATGAAACATGGCAAAAAATAAAAAAGAATTCTTCCTCGTCCGCTGGTTTAAGCGTATGTTCATGGGCCACAGCAAAGAAGTTGTGGATATTATGCATGAAGAGCAGCTGCAAACGCCCTTCAAAACCATGGCGAAAAAATTCCTGAAAAAGAAGACGGTTGTTTTCGCCCTGAGCATGTTCGTGCTGATTTTTGCTCTGGTGCTGATCGGGCCCCGGTATTGGGTGCTGGATTTGAGTGAACAGGATTCCACCCTGATTAACCTGCCTCCGGGCTACACCATGATGAAGCTGCCCAAGGAAATGGAAGGTAATGTGGCGGATATTGCCGCCGGCGGCACCTATGGCCTGGGCATTGATAATGCCGGGAAGCTGCACACCTGGGGCTTCACCCGCATTACGGAAAAAATTGACCTGGCTGAAGTGCCTGAAGAAGTGCAAAACGCCAAGATTGAGAAGCTGGCTGCCGGCAGTGACCATGCCGTGGCCCTGGCAGACGACGGCCAATTGTACGTTTGGGGCAACACCCGCCTGCAGCAGGGCAACTTCACCTCCGATATGAAGAAGGACCAGAAGGACGGCTGGAACGTGGTGCAGCTGGAAGCCTCCACCCAGTTCTCCGCCGTTGTGACGGATGAAGGCAACCTCTACATGTGGGGCAACAAGAACCAGAACGACATCAACGTTACCAAGAAATATCAGGGGAAGATTGCCAAAGTGGCCCTGACGGCCAACCACTATGTGAGCCTTCTCAAGGACGGCACCGTGGCCTATACCGGCAGCAAGGGCAAGGGCAACCCCCTTTCCTCCCAGCCCAAGGAAATGAAGGGCAAAACCATTGTGGATATTGCCGCCACTTCCAGCGCTGTGGCCGCCCTTTCGGATGATGGCAAGGTGTATGTATGGGGCAATATGGTGCGTGGGGAAAACCAGGTGCCGGAATTTGCCAGCCCGGTGAAGGCCATTTATGGCGGCCGCTATCACTTTACCGCCGTAATGGAAGATAATTCCGTGGTATCCTGGGGCAACAATAAATATAACCAAACCAAGGTGCCTGCAGAACTGGCCAATGGTGAAAAGGAAATCATCGGCATGTACGTGGGCAACCATCAGAACTACGCCCTCACGGCGGATGGCGATGTGATTGGCTGGGGCCTGAAGGGCTTCCTGCTGGGCACGGATGATTTGGGCCGTGATATGCTGACCCGTATTGTAAACGGCGGTGCCGTTACCATGACGGTTGGCGCCATTTCCGTGGTGATCGCCACGGTGATCGGCGTGCTGCTGGGCGGCCTGGCCGGTTATTTCGGCGGCAAGGTGGATATCCTGATTATGCGTATTGCGGAAATCGTGGGCGGCCTGCCCTTCATTCCCTTCGCCATGATCCTCTCCGCCGTCATCGGCTCCCGGCTGGATGCCAACCAGAAGATGTACCTGATTATGGTGGTGCTGGGCGTGCTGAGCTGGACGGGCACCTGCCGTCTGGTGCGTGCGCAGATTCTGGCCCAGCGTGAAATGGAATATGTAACGGCCGCCAAGGCCATGGGCATTAAGGAAAACACCATTGTGTTCCGCCACATTCTGCCCAACGTGTTCTCCCTGCTGCTGGTGGATATGACGCTGAGCTTTGCCACCTGCATGCTGACGGAATCCACCCTGAGCTATCTGGGCTTTGGTATTCCGCTGCCTCAGCCCACCTGGGGCAACCTGCTGGACGGCGCCAACAACAGCGTGGTGATTCAGCAGTACTGGTGGCGCTGGGTGTTCCCGGCGGCCATCTTCGGCCTGTGCACCATTTGTATCAACATGATCGGCGACGGCCTGCGTGACGCCGTTGACCCCAAGAGCAATGAACGGTAAGGAGGTGGACGACAATGGCATTGCTTGAACTGAAAGATTTGCATACTTTCTTCACAACCAAGCGTGGTATCATCAAGGCTGTCAATGGCGTCTCCTATGCCGTGGAGCCCGGTCGCACGCTGGGCGTTGTGGGGGAATCCGGTTCCGGGAAAAGCGTTTCCGCCATGAGCATTCTGCAGCTATTGGACGGCAACGGCTATATTGATTCCGGCGAAATCGTGTTTGACGGCAAGGATTTAACCAAATTGACCCGCACGGATATGTACAAAATCCGGGGCAATGATATTTCCGTCATTTTTCAGGAGCCGATGACCTCCCTGAACCCGGTGTTCACCATCGAAAAGCAGGTGAGCGAACCCTTCATCATCCATCAGGGCATGACGAAGAAGGAAGCCAAGGCCAAAGTGATTGAAATGCTGAGCGACGTGAAAATTCCCAATCCGGAAACCGTGGCCAAGCAGTATCCCCATCAGCTGTCCGGCGGCATGCGGCAGCGTGTGATGATCGCCATGGCGCTGGCCTGCCGGCCCAAGCTGCTGATTGCGGATGAACACACCACCGCTTTGGACGTTACCATTCAGGCCCAGATCCTGAAACTGATGAACGAACTGAAGAAGGAGCATGGCACGTCCATCCTCTTCATCACCCATGACCTGGGTGTTATCTGCCAGATGGCGGATGACGTGGCCGTGATGTATTGCGGCCAGGTGGTGGAGCATGCCCCTGCCCGGATGATTTTCACCAAAACGGAATTCTCCCATCCCTATACCGAAGGGCTGATGGTATCCATCCCCCGGCTGGATACCCCCACGGATGAACGGCTGGATGCCATTCCCGGCGCCGTGCCCCATCCCCTGGATTTGCCCAAGGGCTGCAAATTTGCCCCCCGCTGCAAGTACTGCACCCAGAAGTGTCTGGAAGAGGAGCCCGAACTGGTTGAGGTAGCCCCCGGCCAGCAGGTGCGCTGCTTCTATGCCAGAAAGGAGGAGCGTTATGCAAACCTCAACAAGTAAAAAGCCCCTTCTGCGCATCAGTAACCTGAAGCAGTATTTCCCCATCAAAGGGAAGAACCTGTTTGTGAAGGCCAATGACGGCATCACCCTGGATATTTACGAAGGCGAAACTTTGGGCCTGGTTGGCGAAAGCGGCTGCGGTAAATCCACTTTGGGCCGCACGCTGCTGCAGCTGTACCGCCAGACGGATGGCCGCACCATGTATTACGGCCGCACCCTGGATGACGTGGCCCCCAAATACGTGGGCAAAACCTACCAGAAGCTTGGCAAGCGCATTCACCAGATGAAGGCGCTGCAGCAAAAGAAGGAAGCTTTGCAGGCGGAAGCCGAAAAGCTGCCCGACGGCCCGGCCAAATACGCCAAAATGGACGAAGCGGAACACGCACGGAAAAATGCCGATGATGCGTTCCTGGATATTGCCAACCTGATTGGCGGCTTCATTAAGGTGGAAAATATTGCCCCCGTGGCCGATGCCTACATGAAGAGCTATAAAGCATCCCAGGCCAAGAGCAAATTGGTGAACAAGCTGGACGAAGTGCAGCTGAACCTGGCGGATGCAGAATTTGCGCTGGAAAAGTGCAAGACGGAAAACAAGGCCACGTCTGCCGCAGAAAAGGGCGTGCAGCGGGCCAGGAAGCAGCTGGACGACCTGCAAAAGAAGATTGACCTGGCCCAGGCCGAACTGGATAAAACCCATGCCGCCATCGACGAACTGCGCAAGCCCTATGCGGATGATGCCGAATTCCAGCAGCTGGAAAGCTACCTGGATGACGGGGTGGACCTGGCCCGGCTGGAATACGAAGAAATTCGCCACCTGCGTGCCGATTTGCAGATGATCTTCCAGGATCCCTATTCTTCTTTGAACCCCCGTATGACGGTGGGCCAGATCATTTCCGAAGGCATGAAGGCCCATCACATG
The DNA here is from genome assembly GCA_045605625.1 of Clostridia bacterium. Classification (GTDB taxonomy): domain Bacteria; phylum Bacillota; class Clostridia; order Christensenellales; family Aristaeellaceae; genus RUG563. The sequence continues at coordinate 3,620 of JAZUQI010000227.1, read as the reverse complement.
TTCAAAAAGAGCGATGACCGCCTGCAGCAGGCCGTTATCAAGGTGATGGAAGATGCCGGTTTGCAGGCCTACTTCATTCACCGCTATCCCCACCAGTTCTCCGGCGGCCAGCGCCAGCGCATCGGCATTGCCCGTTCCCTGGCGGTGAACCCCAAGTTCGTGGTGTGTGACGAAGCCGTTTCCGCTTTGGACGTTTCCATCCAGAGCCAGATCATTAACCTGTTGAAGGATCTGAAGGAACAGCAGAACCTGACGTACCTGTTCATCACCCATGACCTGTCCGTGGTGAAGTATATTTCGGACCGTATTGGCGTTATGTATCTGGGCAATATGGTGGAGCTGGCTTCCTCCAAGGATCTGTTCGCCAATCCCCTGCACCCCTATACCGAAGCCCTGATGAACGCCATCCCCACCACCGATGTGGATAGCGGCAAAGAAATTCAGGTGCTGGAAGGGGATATCCCCAGCCCGGTGCGCCCCCCCAAGGGCTGCAAATTCCACACCCGTTGCAAGTATGCCACGGAAATTTGCAAGCACATGGTGCCCCAGTGGGAAGAAGTGGGCCCGGATCATTTCGTGGCCTGCCACCATTACCTGGGCAAGGAAGAGGAGTAAGCCATTATGCTGTTTCGCAGCCGCTTTGACAAGCAAATAGAGCACATCAAGGATAAAAACAGCGGCTCCAAAAGGGCCTATGATGTGGAAGATGTGCGGAATGTGATGGAAAAAGGGGATTTGCCCGCCATGATTATTTCCGCCCTGCTGGTGATTTTGCCGGTGGCGTTGATCTTCCTGCTGCTGATCAGCTTTATCGGTGTTCGGTTTATCACCCACTGATTTTTTTCAGAACCTTCATTTGTGGAAAAACCTCTGCAAATGAAGGTTTTCTGTTTTGCGGAAATAGGAGGCGTTTTTATGTACGATACGTGGATTGATTTTTTGATCCGGGCCAAGCAGAAAACCTACGCCGGCAAAGGGGCGGAGGAAGCGCCCAGCAGGCCCCATTCCCATGACCTGAAATATGAGGAAGGCCCTTTGTGCTACCTGGATACGTATCTGGGGGGCGATCGGTTTGCCGGGGAGGAAGCGCTGTGGGAAAATGGCCTTCCGGTTTGGAGCATGAACTATGCCGGGCAGGTGACGGGCGGCCCCTTCAGCGGCGATTTTCTGAAGGAGGCCCTGCTTCGTGTGCCAAAGGAAAAGCCCTTCCGGGGCCCGGCCTTTTACCAGAACGGGGATTATGCCTACACCTGCCGGGTGGAAGGGGATTTTGCATGGTTTCAGGGCTATGAAACCATTGCCTATCGGGGAGTGGTGATTTACGATTGCCATTTCCACGGCACGCTGATTCACGGCGGCCTGTGAGGGAGGAAATATGGGGGTCATTTATTGCTATTTGTATCCGGATTTTGCGGATTTTGAGGTGACGGTGGCGCTGCATCGGCTGAAGAACGCCGGGGGAAAGGAAATTGTGCCCATCGCCGATACCATGGCGCCGGTGAAAAGCCAATCCGGCCTTTTCTACCTGCCCCAGGCAACCATTCAGGAGGCGGATGCGGAGGCAGAGGGCATTCTCATTCCCGGTGGCCCCATTGGCCCCGGGCAAAACGCCCTTTTGCCCCTGCTGCAGGCCATGGATGGGAAAAAGAAGCTGCTTGCCGCCATTTGCTTTGGCCCCCAGTTTCTGGCCCGGGCCGGGATCCTGAACCGGCATCTTTTCACCACTTCCTGCACGGCGGAGCATCTGGCGGCCTTGAACGTACCGGATTTCTTTCCCCGGCACAACGAAAAGCCGGAACGGGTGGTGCGGGACGGGCATGTGATTTCGGCCCAGGGCCCGGCGCTGGTGGATTTTGCGGCGGAAGTGTGCCGGTATTTCGGGGTATACGAAACGGATGAAGAGGAACACCGGGAATTGTGGAACATCTGCGACGGAAAGAAAGGGGAATTTCATGCGTAAAGTGCGGCTGGAAGTAAGGCCCCTCTGGCCCCGGGAAGTGGAAACGCTGGTGGGGGATGCCCCTTTGTTTGATTCCAGCTGCGGCGAAGGGGCCCGGGTGTATTATGCGGAAAAAGGCCTGTATGTGAAAGAGGCGGCCCCGGGCGCATTGCAACACGAAGCCAACATGGGCCGGGTGTTTTGGGAAAAGGGGCTGGGGCCGGAAGTGATTTTGTACCTTTCCGGCACGAAGGATTATATGGTAACCCGGGAAGTGCCGGGCCAGGATTTGACCCATTTTCTGGAGGAGCCTTTGCTGCTTTGCCGGGAAATGGGGGAAAAGCTGCGCAAGCTGCACGCCATTACAGGGCAGGGGCTGCCTGCGGCGCCCACCTATGCCCTGTATGATCAGGCCCTGGCCCGGGGCGTGAACCCGAAAAATTTTCAAAAATATGTGCTGCTGGATAGCTTTGCCATCGCCTCCCCCGAAACGGCCTTTGCCCTTGCCCGGCAGGGCCGGGATGCCCTTTCCCGGGATACGCTGATTCACGGGGACGCCTGCCTGCCAAACTTTATGATGGAAAAGGGCCGCATCACTTCCTTTATTGATTTTGCGGCCAGCGGCGCCGGGGACCGGCACATTGACCTTTTCTGGGCGGTGTGGAGCCTGGCCTTTAACCTGAAAACGGAAAAATACACCGCCGCCTTCCTGGATGCCTATGGCAGGGACGGGGTGGAGATGGAAAAAGTGCGCATGGTGGCGGCAATGGAAGCCCTTGGCTGAGGAGGAGAAAATGGAGCGGATGATGGTGAGCCTGTTTCTTTTGAAAGGGGATCAGGTGCTGCTTTTATTTCGGGAAGGGGCCGGGTGGCCAATCACCGGTGGGTGGCGGCCTGCGGCGGCCACATGGAAAGGGAAGAACTAAACAACGCCCGGGCCGCTGCCCTGCGGGAAATGCAGGAGGAGCTGGGACTTTGGGAAGGGGATGTGGGACAGGTGCGCCTGCGCTACATCACGCTGCGGAACGCAGGGGATGAAATTCGGCAGAACTATTATTTCTTTGCGGAACTGGAAACGGAGAAGCCCCTTTCCTCCAACGAAGGGCAGCTGCAATGGTTTGACGAGGATTCGGCCCTGAAACTGCCCATGCCCCTGACGGCCCAGCCGGTGCTGGCCCATTATTTTGCGGAGGGGAAAAAGACGAATGCCCTGTATGGCGGCATTCATGATGGGAAGCAAATGCACTTTGTGCCGATGCAGGAACACAACGCCTGAAAAAACGCAAGAAAAAGCAGGGGTGATGGTGGGGGTGTGAAGGTTCGGCTGCTCCATAAATGGGAAGGTATGCCCCCCAAAAGGGAACCATGAGGGGTTCCACCCCTTCCCCCCGGCCAGGGGCATTGCCCCTGAACCCGGTAGCGGATAGGAAAATCTTGTATGACGGGCAATGTACCGCTGTGAATTGGGAGATGCAAAAGAATTGCAGAACTGGAGGGGTTCCACCCCTTCACCCCGGCCAGGGGCATTGCCCCTGGACCCGGTAGCGGATATTGAAGCCTTATATAACGGGCAATGTGCCGCTGCTCATTGGAACAGGCAAAAGAATTGCAGAACTGGAGGGGGCTCCACCCCCTTCACCCCGGCCAGGGGCATTGCCCCAAGTCGGAGGCCAAGCGGGCT
>JAZUQI010000226.1:0-4719 GCA_045605625.1 Clostridia bacterium | reverse complement strand
CTGATGATGGATTTGGCCTGGTTCAAGGTGACGGTGATCCGGGGTGCCTCCAGGCCCAATGCCGCCAGATCCTGCTCCGCCGCCGGGCCAAGGTAGGCTTCAAAGGCCATGCTTTCCAAGCGCTTCAACAGCGCATTCATTTTGCTCTGGGCCGCCGGGTATGAAATAGGGCTTTCCATCTGAAAGCCATCCGGCGTGTAGGTGAACAGAATATCTTCTTCCCCCTGCACCCGAATGCGGTCCAGAAGATCCCCCTGAATCTGAGGCTGGGTAAAATCCCGCAGGTATTCCATATCGTGAAAGAGGATATCCACAGGCTCTGCCAGCACCGTGTACAATACCCCGCCCGACAGGGCGTAATACTGCTCCGGATCCGTCTGGATCACCGTATCCCCAAAGAGGATTTCCGTTTTCCGTCCGTCTTTTTCCGTCAGCACCAGCCGCAGGGCCGGTTCCGCCAGCCCAAAGGCCGCCCGGCCGTCTTCTATCTCTCCTTCCGGGCCAATGACGATTTCCGCCTCCACGTGCCCGGCGGCATACAGCATATCGGAAAGGATGTTTTCCCGAAGGGGCATCTCTTCCCTGCCCTGCAAGCGCATGCCCTTTTCCGTGCGAACCAGCGGATAGGCCGCTTTTCCCTTGGGCGCAATCAACACCGCCGCCAGCGCCTCTTCCTCCACATCGGAAAGGAAGTGCCGCTCCACCGGCTTGGGTTCCGGCAGGGCCGGGTGCTTTTGCAGCAGAAATAACGCCGCCGCAACGCCGCATAGAACAACCGCCAGCGTCACCATCAACAGGCTGCGCTTTCCATCCTTTTTCGCTTTTTTTCTGGGTACTCTTTCCATAATCCGTCCTTATCGGCTTTTTCTTGGCAGCAGCACCCACAGCGCCGCCACAATGACCATCAGCGGCAGCAGCGCCACCGCCGCAACCGCCGGGGTGATGTTATCAAGCCGCAGCCCTTCCCGGATGGCGTTCTTTGGCACAATATCCAAATTCACCGGGGTCTTTCCCTGCAGGGCATGCAGCATCTGCAGCAGGAAAGCCGAGGCATCCGTATTGTTTTGCAGCCAGTAATCCGTAAATACATCCGCATTGCCGATGATGAGGGCCTTGGACACCGTGCCGTCCTCAAACATCTTTTCCGTCCACAGGGCCACGTCAAAATAACCGGTTTTATCCGTTTCCTGCTGTTTGGTGGTATCCAGCCCATCGGTGAAATCCCGGATATAAGCCCGGCCCGTTTCCAACAGGGAATACACATTCAGGTTTCCGTTTCCAAGGCTCACCCGTTCAAAGGCCCGGGCCCCGGGCAGCACCAGCAAATCCCTTGCCTTTTCCAAAAGGGGCAGGGAGGCCACCGTTTCCTGCATATAGGGCATCAGCCACACCGGCGTATCGGCGTAATAGCTGTCCGTATCCTCTTCCATGGCAATCACGATGCCGGGGTGAATTTTGGCCCCATAGGCACGCAAAAGGGCGTTATAGTTTTCCATATTCACGGGGTCGCTGTAATGGGAGGCCAGCACGAAATCGCCCCCCTGTTTGGCATAAGCCATGATCTTTTCCAGTTCCGCAGCCGAAAAATCATACAACGGGCACAGGATCATCAAAGGGCTTTCGGGGTCCATCTCCATTTGGCCCAGCTGCACCCACTTCACATCATAATTGGCGGAAATCAGCAGTTTTTCCATCTCCGCCGCATCGGCCTTGGTCAATTCCCCATGGCCCGTCAGCACCTGCACGGTGGGCAGTTCATCCTCCGTTACATACAAAAGGGCTTCCGTCACGCTTTTTTCGTACACCATCTGCCCCACGCTGAACGTGCCGTTTTCCGTATCGTAGCTGTACAGGTAATAATCATCTTCATCCAGCACTTTGGCCCGTCCCTGTTCTTTGCAATGGATAATCAAGCAATCCCTGTTCACCTTTTTATCCCCAATTTCCGCCGCAAATTTTTCCAGCAGGGCCGGGTTTCGCAGCACGCTTTCTTCCGAAACCGTCACCTTATCCGATGCCGCGTCATACCGCTTTAAAAGCTGCATCAGGGTATCGTTTTGCCCCTCTTCCGGAATGAGGGCGTAAATATGCACGTCCTTTTCCATTTCTTTCAGAACGGCCCGGGTGATTTCCCCCTGCGTGGTAGCGGCATTGAAGGAAACATCCCGGCTGAGGGCAAAGCGCCCCTCCAGCCCATCCGCCAGGGCCACCGCCCCAATGGCAATGCCCACCACCATCAGCGTCAGCAGCACAGAAAAGCCGCCGCAGCGCAGTTTGCGGTTTTGTTTCAGTTTTTGAAATGCTTCTTTTATGCTTTTCATACCTCAGGCCTCACTCCATCGCCGGGCGTCCAGTACCCGCACGCTCATAAACAGCATCGTGCCGATAAACACCAGGTTATACAGCCCATTGGCAAAGCTGAGCTGGCCCTGGGTGAAGGGCTCATACCGCTGATAGAGGCTTAAAAACTGCATGGCCTTTTGAATAAAAGGCACCGTCACCGCTGCCGCCACCACATCGGAAAGCCACAAAAGCAAATTGGCCCCAAAACCCAGCACCACCGCCGTCATCTGGCTTTTGGCAAAGCAGGAAACGAACAGATCCAGCGCCAGAAAGGAACAGCCGCATAAAACCAGCCCCAGATACCCAACAGCGCATTCCGCCAAATACAGTTTCCCAAGCACCGCCACCAGCAACGGGTACAAAAACGTGCACATTACCGTTAACAGCAGCACTGCTGCCGCTGCCAGGTATTTGCCCACCACAATGGATGAAAGGGAGCAAGGGGAAGAAAACAGCATCTGATCCGTTTTCTGGTGTTTTTCCCCGGCAATCAGCCGCATCACCAGCACCGGGGAAAGCAGCATCCATAAATAGCCCAGGTTGGCCAGCAGCACATTCACATCGCCGCTTCTTGCCATCAAATTGCCCACAGCAAAAAACACGCTGGCCATGGCCAAAAAAACGCCCATAAACACATACGCCGCCGGCGTATAGAAATAGCTTTGCATTTCCCGTTTGAAAACGGCGCCCATGCCCGATTTGCCCCCTTTATTCCATTTCCCTTGTGGTTTTGAGGAAAATATCTTCCAAACTGTCTTCCACCGGCTGCAGCCGCAAAAGCGGCGCCTGCATGGCGGAAAGCAGGGTGAATAATTCCCGTTCCGCCCCTTCCTTTTCCACGGTGAGCACCACTTGGGTGGTGCCGGCTTCGCCGCCCCGGATGACGTCCACCCGGCTCACCTTTTCCAGGGTGCGCAGGGCCGGAAGTAAGGTGCCTTCCCCCCCGGCAATCACCGCACGCAGTTTGTTTTCCCGGTGTTTCAGGGCGCTCAGTTCGCTGTCGCACAATACTTTCCCGTGGTGCAAAATCAGCACCCGGTCGCACACCTGCTGCACTTCGCTTAAAATATGGGAGGAAAAAATCACCGTGTGTTCCCCCTGCAAACTGCGGATCAACTGCCGCATTTCGCTGGCCTGCCGGGGATCCAGCCCGGCGGTGGGTTCATCCAGGATGATCACATCCGGGGTGCCGCACAGGGCCTGGGCCACACCTGCCCGCTGCCGGTATCCCTTGGATAAATTGCCTATTTTTCTGTCCAGCACATCTTTCAAGCCCGTTTTTTCCGCCACCATCTCCACATGGGACGGGATATGCTTTTTCTCCACTTCTTTCAGTTCACAGGCAAAGCGCAGATAGCTTTTCACCGTCATTTCATCATAAAGCGGAGCGGTTTCCGGCAAATAGCCCATCATCCGTTTGGCCTGCTTGGGCTGGAACAGCACATCATACCCTCCCAGCAGCACCCGGCCCTTGGTGGGGGCAAGGCAGCCGGTCATAATATTCATGGCGGTGGTTTTCCCGGCGCCGTTCTGGCCCAGCAGCCCCAGCACCTGCCCTTTTTTTACGGTGAAATTCACCGCATCCAATGCCTTGTGCACCCCATAGCGTTTGCTGACGTTTTCAAAAACCACCATACTGCCGCCGGGCCTCCTTGCTTTCTTTCCCCATATTTCTTCTTATTATAGCACATCTTCCGCCTTCGGTACATGAACAAATTGTGAATCCTTTTTTCTTTCCCTGAAACCGCCCATTTGCATAGAACGAAAAAATATGCTATAATGCCCTTTGTTCCCATAAAACCCAAACAAAAAAGGAGCATTGTATGTATCGCAACAGTTTTCCCATGAACGGCAATATCAATAACCGCCGCCGGTACCGCATTGTGCTTTTATTGTGCCTTGTCTTTATGATTACCACCCTGGTGCTGGCCATCACCGTGGGCGGAAACAGCGCTTTCCGCAAAAACACCAACAACCAGGTGTATCAGCGCACGGTGAACGCTGTTTCTTCCGCCATTGATGAAGTGAACCGCATGGGCGGCATCGTCACCTCCAATATGGGGGGCAGGCTGGCCCGGGTGCGGCAATATGTGTACCTGGCGGAGCAAATGAACAGCATGGCCATCAGCCTTTCCGGCGAAGGGGCCCGGATGGCCCCCACGGAGGCCTTCACCGCCATCTACAGCGATCTGGATACTTTCGAAGCCCAGCTTTCCGCTGCCACCGCCTCCACCCACGATACACGCACCCTGCTGCTTTCCCACCTGACCCAGTTGCAGCAAATCCTTACCGGGGAATAAACAGCCGCCGCAGCCACCCAAAGAAGGGAAAAGAAAGGGTAATTTCCCCCTCCCCCTCCGCTGCCCAGTATACGGC
>JAZUQI010000225.1:0-3389 GCA_045605625.1 Clostridia bacterium | reverse complement strand
GATACCTATCAGGAAGTGCCGGAAGGCAGCCACGATGTGTACCCGGCGGCTTATGACCTGCAAGTAAACTACGAACTCACCGGCAATGCTTACTACACCGTCACCGTTTCCGAAAACGGCGCGGATATGCCGGAAGTGACTTTCCTGTACAATTACGTAAAGCCCCCGGTGCAGCCGGTGAATGTGGTGATCCACTATCAGGATGCCGCCACCTTCGCCCCCGTGGCCACGGATACCTATCAGGAAGTGCCCGAAGGCAGCCATGACGTGTACCCGGCGGCCTATGATCTGCAAGACAACTACGAACTCACCGGCAACGCTTACTACACCGTCACCGTTTCCGAAAATGGTGCGGATATGCCGGAAGTGACTTTCCTCTACAATTACGTGAAGCCTGCCCCCACCGCCGTCACCCTGCCCGTTTTGTATCTGGATCTGGAAACGGGGATGCCGGTGGCCACGGAAGGCAGCGTCACCTGCAATCCCGGCACCGTAACCGATGTGTATCCCAGCCCTGCGGATTTGCTGCCCGGCTACGCCCTGTCCAGCCAGAGCACGCCCCTGCAGCAGGTGCATGTGGATCAGGATGGCTATGCCAACATCATGGAAGTGGTGTATTACTACACCCTGGTGCCGGCCACCCCGGCCCCCATTGTGCCCCAGGAAGTTACCGTTTCCTATGTATCGCTGGACGGCGTGCAGATTGCGGATGCCACGGTGCAGCTTTGCCAGCCCGGCATCAACACCATCTACCCCAACCAGCCCTCCATCGGCAGCGAATGGCTGCTGGACGGGGAAGGCTATGTTCTGGTTTCTTTGGATGATAACGGCCTGAACCCCAGCCAGGTGGTTTTCTACTACCGCCCGGTGCAGCCGGCCGCCACCACGGCCCCCATGCCCGTCACCATCCGCTATGTGGATAAGAACGGCAACAACCTGCAGCCGGAAGAAAAGGTATACCTGCCGGCCGGGGATCATCCCATCACCGCCCCGGATACCCTGAACGATGCCTATATTCTGGATGGCGATACCACCCGGATTGTGCATGTGGATGAATTCGGCGCCAATCCCAGCGTGGTGACCTTCACCTACCGGGATAGCAAGGCCGCCCCCAAGGTGGCGCTGGTAACGGTAAAGTATGTGGAAGTGGCCACCGGTTCCACTTTCTACAGCACCTCCGCCGTTTGCACCAACGAAAATGAAAACCTGGTCAGCGTGGATTGGGAAACCCTGCGCCAGATGGGTTCCGATATGTACCTGCTGCAAAGCAGCGAAACGGTGACGGTCACCGTGGATGATAACGGCGTAGCCACCCCGGCGGAAGTGGTATTCCAGTTCCTCCAGCCGGCTGCCGCCACCCAGTCCCCCACGGAAACCCCAGCCCCCACGCCCCTGCCCACCCCTGAACTGCAAGTGAACGTGCGGGTATTTTTCCAAACGGCGGACGGCCTGAATGTGGCCCCCTACCAGGAAGTGCCCTGCTTTGTGGGGAACAACACCATTGAGGCCGCCCCGGTGAACCTGCTGCCCAATTTTGTGCTGCAGGGCGAACCCTACCAGACGGTCACCCTCAGCCCGGAAGGCCAGCTTACCCCGGATGCGGTGGTATTCACCTATGTTTCCACCATCACCCCGCCGCCCCCCACGGCATCCCCCTTCCCCTATGAATACACGGAAGTGGATCTGTGGTGCCGTCCCACCAGCGACAGCATCAATTTCCGCTCCGAACCCAGCACCGCCGGCGGCAACAAAACCGTGATCCGGAAGGTGACCCGGAAAGATATCGGCCACATCACCCGCCTTGTGAATAACGGCGACGGGGCCGAATGGTACATGGTGGAAATTGACGGCGTGCAGGGCTTCCTGAGCAAAACCGTGGTGAAGATGCTGACGGAACAGGAAATTGCCAATCATCTGGGCTATACCCCGGCCCCGGCTACGCCCTCTCCCTCCCCCATTCCCGAAAATATGCCCATTGACCGGTGGGGCAAAACCAATGCCAAGGTGTATTTCCGCTCCACCATGGAAAAGACGAATTCCAATAAGCTGGGTGAACCCAAGGCCGGCACCAACGTGTGGGTCTATAAGCTGGACAGCATGGAAGGCGAACAATGGTACGCCGTGCAGCTGAACGGCCAGGACGGCTATATCATGGCCCAGTTCGTGGATTTGTACAGCATGGAAGAAAGCAATGCCCTGCAGGGCGCTTTGCCTTCCCCCGTGCCCACCACGCCCCCGGAACCCACCCTCTTTGTGCCCACCCCGGCCCCCACTTTCACCCCGGCCCCCACGCAGGTGCCCACGCCGGAACCCACGGCCACGCCCCTGCCCTACACCGGCTATGCCCTCACCCGTTACCAGGTGCCGCTGCGCACCGGGGCCACCGATGACGCCATTTTGGAATGGCTGCCCACGGATAGCCTGGTGTATGTGAATAACCAAACCTACGTGACCGGCACCAGCTGGTCTTACGTAGCCAATATGACCAGCCAGAACTATGGCTTCATCCTGACGGATGCCCTGCTGCCCATCACCAATGAGCAGGCCCAGCCCTACCTGGATATGATTCAGCAGGCCCGGCAAACCGCCACCCCCGTGCCCACCCAGCAAACCGGCTACGCCATGACCATGGGCGAAGGCGTGCCGCTGCGCAGCGTGGCCGATACCAACGGCGAAATTGCCCAGCTGCTGCCTTACATGGCGGTGGCCAACGTAAGGGGCCAGGTATACCAGGGCAACACCACCTGGCACCTGGTGCATTACAACGGCATGTGGGGCTATGTGCGGGCAGACCAGATGCGCATGATGACCCAAACGGAAGTGGAAGCGTACCTGCAATCCCTGGAAAAGAGCACGCCCCTGCCCACGGAAGCCCCGGCCACCCCGGCCCCCATCACCCAGGAAAGCCTGTCCAGCTACGGCCATGTGCAAAGCAACAGCGGCAAGGTGAACATGCGCAGCGAACCCTCCACTGATGCCACCCGGCTGAAGCTGCTGGATAATTACGCCTTTGCCCTGGTCATGGGCAGCGAAACCGGTGCCGACGGCAAAACCTGGTATAAAGTAAGCCAGGCAGGCACGGAAGGCTACATTCAGGGGGATTACTTCAAGGTGCTCACCCTGAGCGAACTGACCCTCTTCCTGCAGAGCGATGAATACCAGAATGCCAACAGCCAGACCGGCAATACCGGCTCCACCTCCGGCCAGATCCAGCCCGTGGAAGACTATAACCAGACCATCTGGCAGAATCCGGCACTGATGGCCTCTTACGAGCCCTTCAATCCCTACGCAACTCCCACCATCGATCCCGAACGTCTGCCCACGGCTTCCCCCGTGCCTACCATGGCACCCCAGCATACCGGCTACATCACCCCCACCCCCCTGCTGGC
>JAZUQI010000224.1:0-1583 GCA_045605625.1 Clostridia bacterium | reverse complement strand
GTCTTCATCGGCGCCAAGGAACAGGATGGTTTTGAACGCACCGAAGGCTATGTGGCCCCCCATCCCGACGAATACGGCAAAGTGACCGCCGCCGGCGTGCTCACCTTCCGTGGCGATAACTTCCGCCGCAACGCCGCTTACGGCACCGCAGAAATTGAATCTGGCACCATGAGCGTGCTGTGGCAAAGCCCCATCGGTTCCCTCCGCACCGAAGATAACGGCACCCTCTGGGGTGTAGGCTGGACGGGCCAGCCCTCCATTGTGAAGTGGAGCAAAGAAGTGCGGAAGATGATGAACCTGTACGAAGAAAAGAAGGGCGTTTCCGCCCTGCGTGAAGTGATTTTCGCCGGCCAGGACGGCAAGATTTACTTCCTGGATCTCACCACCGGCGAAGCCACCCGGGATCCCATCAATGTGGGCTTCCCCCTGAAGGGCAGCGTAGCCGTGGATACCGTGGGCCGGCCCATGCTGGCTGTGGGCCAGGGCATTTCCAAGCTGGCCAACGGCAAAACCGGTTCCATCGGCCTCCATGTGTATAACCTGATCGACGGCAAGCCCTTCTTCATGATCAACGGCCGCAAGAGCGATACCCAGAAGCAATACTTCACCAACGGCGCCTTTGACGGCACGGCCCTGTTCCTCCACGATAATAATGCATTGGTTGTGGCCGGTGAAAACGGCCTGCTCTATACGGTGGACCTGAACCCTGCCTTCACCTACCCCAATTCCGATAAGCCGGACGAAACGGGCAGCCTGGCCCTCAGCCCCACCACCACTTACCTGCGCACCAAGGCCAGCGAAGAAAAGGATGCCCAGGTGCCTGTGGAAAGCAGCGTGGCCATGTATGATAAATACATCTACATGGCGGATACCTACGGCGTGCTGCGCTGCGTGGACAGCGACACCATGAAAACCGTCTGGGCCATGGATAACGGCGATAATACCGACGCCGCCATCGCCCTGGATATGGATGGCGCAAATGGCGTCAGCCTCTACACCGGCAACACCGCCTATTCCCGCCTGGCTTCCAAGAAGGATGTATCCATCCGCCGCATCAACGCCCTCACCGGCGAACAGGTGTGGAGCTATGACGTGAAGTGCGATTACAACAAATCCCAGATGTCCGGCGTGAAGGCCAGCCCCGTCATCGGCCAGAAGGAAATTGCGGATCTGGTGATCTTCACCGTGAATATGGTGGATGAAGGCGGCAGCCGGGTGATTGCCCTGAACAAGGAAAACGGCTACCCCGTGTGGACGTTTGATATGAAGGCCAACAGCATTTCCTCCCCCGTGGCGGTTTACAATGCCGCCGGCAAGGCCTGGGTGGTGCAGGCGGACGAAAGCGGCACCCTGCATATGCTGGACGGCCGCACCGGTGCCCTGTGCAGCACCTTGAACCTTGGCGGCGAAATCGAAGGCAGCCCTGCGGTGTATAACGATATTCTGGTTATCGGCACCTGCAGCAAGAACGCCCAGATGTTTGGCATCAAGCTTCAGTAAAAAAATCAAATCAACACAACCCGGCAAGGCATAAGCTTTGCCGGGTTCAGCGTGTCAAAAAAAACAAACCCGGGGATGTATGA
>JAZUQI010000223.1:0-2163 GCA_045605625.1 Clostridia bacterium | reverse complement strand
TCCTTTTCCACGCTGCGGGCATAGGCAACCAATTGCTTCACCACGTCAAAGTTCATCAGCGGTTCGCCGCCGAAAAAATCCACTTCCAGGTTGTGGCGGGTGCCGCGGGTTTCCCTCAGGAAAGCCAGGGCACGCTTGCCCACTTCAAAGCTCATCACAGCCCGGTCGCCGTGGTATTTGCCCTGGCTGGCAAAGCAATAGGCGCAGTTCAGGTTGCAGGTATGGGCAATGTGCAGGCACAGGGCTTTCACCACCCCGGCGGTTTTTTCCTTCAGCTTGCCGGCCATGGGTTCAAAGGTATCGGGGGCAAATAATTTGCCGCTTTCTTTTAAGGAAGCCACCTGCTCGTAGCATTCCTGAAGATCGGCGGCGGTGATATCCTCCCATCCCAGGTATTTTGCTTCCATTTCCCGGAGGATTTCCTCCCGGCCCTTTTCCTCAAACAGGGCAATGATATCATACGCCACATCGTCCACCACGTGCACAGCGCCGCTGCACACATCCAGCACAATGTTCAGCCCACCCAGTTTATATTGATGAATCATGTTTTTTCTCCCTCTCTATATGAAAAATACCGCCGGGATGGCGGTATTCATCAGCTGCAAAAATTACTTGCTTTCCTTCTTGCTTTCGCACTTCTGGTTGGCGATACCGCAGCTGGTCTTACAAGCGGACTGGCAGGACGTCTGGCATTCGCCGCAGCCGCCATTCTTGGCGCTTTCGCACAGGTTCCGGGTTTCGATGGTCTTAATATGTTTCATGGTATGGCCTCCCTAATTTGTTTCAATTTATCTTATCACTTTCCCCAAGGAATGTCAATACACCCCCTCACAAAATCCCCCCTGCCGCGCAATTGCCATATTATTGTCCCCACTTGCGGTGGTTCCTGCATTTTTTTCTATGGAAAAATATGCTATAATACAGGCAGAAAAAACCTTTCTTTTCCATACATCCCATACAGGAGGAATGAATATGAACGTGCAATGGCCCCTGGATAATGCTGTATCTTTTGACCCTTACTTCGGCGAACCCGGCCGGGACGGCGATCAGGGATATGAAATTCTGCCGGACGGCAAGGTGTTTTTCCGCATCAAGGCCCCCAACGCCAAAGAAGTGGCCATTGACCAGTTTGGCCGCATGCTGCCCCTGGAAAAAGTGAGCGATGAAATGTGGGAAGGCACGGTGGATCTGGGCCTTGGCTTCAAATACTTCTTCCTGAAAGTGGACGGGGCGGATGTGCTTTGCCCCTACCTGCCCATTGGCTATGGCTGCTGCCGGCCCATGAACTTTGTGGATGTGCCCGTGCCCGGGGAGGATTGGAACCAGCTGCTAAATATTCCCCACGGCAGCGTGGCCCGGCACTATTATTTCTCTTCCGTTTCCGGCAAAACCGAAAGCTGCCTGGTGTACCTGCCTGCCGCTTTTGACGCCAATAAAAAATACCCCGTTTTGTACCTGCAGCACGGCTACGGCGAAAACGAAACCGGCTGGGTGTACCAGGGCCATCTGGCCCGCATTGCGGATAACCTGATTCACGAAGGCCGCATGAAGGAAATGATCATCGTCATGGGCTATGGCATGGCCCAGCCTGCTAAGGGTAACCGGGATATGGCCCGGATGCTGTTCCCGCAGATTATCCTGAAGGATCTGATCCCCTATATCGAAGGCCGCTTCAACGTGTTCACCGATAAGTGGCACCGGGCCATGGCCGGCCTTTCCATGGGCAGCTATCAAACCAGCATCGTCACCCTTTCCAACCCGGATCTGTTCGGCTATGCCGGGGTATTCAGCGGCTTTCTGCGCTTCCCCCGGGCCGGCAGCCCCGAAAAGCATCTGGAACTGTTGGACGATGCAGAAAAGTTCAACGAAAGCTTCAAAGTATTCTACCGGGCCATGGGCACCGAAGATAATTTCTTCCAGAGCTTTGCCGATGATGATGAAATGCTGAAGGGCAAAAACCTGCACATGATCCGCCAGACGTTCCCCGGCGGCCATGACTGGACGGTGTGGCGCCGCTGCATCTACAATTTCCTACCCCTTTTGTTCCAATAAAAATTCGTTCCTCCTGCCGGGTCTTTTCATTTAGAAAAGCCCGGTTTTTTGCACAAAAAAAGCAGGGAAAAGGTTCTTCTCTGCTTTCAGATTGTCAAAAAATTATCTCCG
>JAZUQI010000222.1:0-2282 GCA_045605625.1 Clostridia bacterium | reverse complement strand
GGAAGGGGCGGATCATGGCTTCAACGGCTTTGCCTGCGAAGCGGCGCTGAATGCCGTGGATGCCTTCCTGAAAAAACATCTATAAAGAAAAATGCCTGTGCAAACTTATTGCACAGGCTTTGTTTTCAGATCAGTATTCCTTCACAATGATCCACTTCGTGCTGAATGATCTGGGCGGAAAAGCCGGTGAAGGTTTTGATGCGCACCTGAAATGCCGTAGTATACCAGCGCACCTTGATGCTTTGGTATCGCTTGCATTTCCGTGGGCCGCCAAGCAAGGAAAGGCACCCTTCCTCTGTTTCATAGGGCCCGGATTTTTTCATAATTTCCGGGTTCAGCATGGTGATAAAACTTCCTTCATGGTTGATGGCAATGATGCGCTTGTTCACGCCAATCATATTGGCCGCCATGCCAACGCATGTTTCCTTGTGGGCAAGCAAAGTATCCATCAAATCCTGGGCAGCGGGCAAATCATCCCTTCCGGCGTCCTGGGCCTTCATGCCAAGCAGCACCGGGTCATGTATCAATTCCCGAACCACGGCCTTATTCCACGTTCAGGCGGCCGGCGCACAGCATGCGGCCCGTTTTGCGGCTGAACAGCATCACGTTTTCGCCCTTGAAATTCAACCGCACCTTCTGGCCCAGCCGGTAAATCACGCCGCCAAACACCACCGCCGTCAGCAGGAAATTCCCCACCTTCACACGCACCGTGGTTTCCATGCCGGTGGGCATGGCGCTGAACACTTCCCCTTCAATGGGGCCATCTTCGCAAATGGACAAAAATTCCGGCCGCACGCCCAGCACAAAATCGTTATCATCCGGCTGATAATCCTTATCCACCCCTTCGTCCGAAATGCGGTGGATGGTGTACTTAAACAGGCTGTCCTTATTTTCCTTGGCCACTTTATGCTGGCCCGTATGCAGGGGGGATGGATCCTTCATATCCCCCACCCGGGTAAACGTGGCCTTGTAGGTATCCAGAAGCTTTACCTGCCAGGCATTTGCGTCCCCTTCGCCCCGGGCTTCCATCAGGTTCACGGCAGGGTTGCCCACAAAGTCCGCCACAAACAGGTTATTGGGCCGGTTGTACACCATCATGGGTTCTTCATATTGTTGCAACACGCCGTTTTCAATCAGGCAGATGCGGCTGGCCAGGGTCATGGCTTCCATCTGGTCATGGGTCACATAAACGAAGGTGCTGCCCGTTTCCAGGTGCAGGCGCTGCAATTCGCTGCGCATTTCCAGGCGCAGCTTGGCATCCAGATTGGAAAGAGGTTCATCCATGAACAATACCTTGGGCCCCGGGGCCAGGGTGCGGGCTATGGCCACACGCTGCTGCTGGCCGCCGGAAAGCTCCGCCGGGTAGCGGTCCATAAACATACCGATTTTTACAATATCGCTCACCCGTTTCACGGCCCGGTCAATTTCTTCCTTGGTCAGTTTCCGAAGGGGAGCCTTCCCCGTTTCATCCCGGCACACTTCCCCTTTTTCGTTCACATGGGCGCCGGATTCGTTGATATTGGAAAGGCCAAAGGCGATGTTTTTATACACCGTCATATTGGGCCACAGGGCATAGTTCTGGAACAAAAAGCCCACCCGGCGCTTATTGGCCGGCACGTTGATGCCCAGTTCGCTGTCAAACACCGGCACGCCGTCAATGGTGATGCGGCCTTCCGTAGGGGTTTCAAGGCCGGCAATCATGCGCAGCGTGGTGGTTTTGCCGCAGCCGGAGGGCCCCAGCAGCGTCACAAAGGCATTATCTTCAATCACCATGCTCAGATCATCCACGGCATAAAAGCCGCCCCATCTTTTGGTCACATGGGTTAGTTCAATTCTAGACATAATCTTTCTTCCGTCCTTCCTTATCAGCCGCCGATGCCGGAGTCAATGCTGGCGCCGGTCAGTTTATTCACCACGGTATTGCAAAGCAGAATCACCAGAATCAAAAGCAGGTTAATGCCGCTGGAGAAGGCATACAGGCCCATTTCATCAAAGTAATCCAGCATGGTGGTGATGATGCGGGTCTGGGAGCAAAGCAGCATAAACAGCGTCAGTTCACGCAAACACGTCATAAACGGCAGAAGATAGCCGCTGATGATGCTGCTTTTCTGAATGGGAATGATGATGCGGGTCATGCGCTTCCACCAGGGAATATCCTGAATGATGGCCGCTTCTTCAATTTCGCCGGATAGCTGCAGCATGCTGTTCAGGGCACTGCGGCTGGCAAAGGGAATGTATTTCACTGTGCCTGCCAGAATGAGCAGCAGGAACGTATTGAAAAT
>JAZUQI010000221.1:0-2412 GCA_045605625.1 Clostridia bacterium | reverse complement strand
TTCATCCACATCGGAAAACACGCCGATATGGCGGAAAGTGCGGCTTACATGCACGGTGAGCTTTGCCTTTTCAGCCGCCGGAATAAACCGGGGATCGGAAAGCAGATCATTCATCAGGGTTTCCGCTTCGTCCCCTTCAATATTGCCGCCGTTATGGCTGTGGATAATCAGCTTGCCGTCGATTTCTTCCACGGCGCACAGGTTCACACGCATGGAAACTTCGCCCTTTTTCAGGGTGACGCCCACACCGGCTGCCTCCAGCACGCTGCGGCCGGTATAGCTCCACCGGGGATCATAGCCGAAAATATTCAAAATGGCGGTATCGCTACCGGCAGGAACCCCTTCCGGCACCGTCTGGCAGGTGCCCACTTCACTGCCGGCCAATACGCCAAAGGCAGGCAAATCCAGGGCTTCCAGGGGCGTTTTATTCCCCAGTTCCGCAATGGGGTCATCACTCATGCCATCGCCAATTACCAATACATACTTCATGGTTTTCTTTCTCCTGTTTCATGGAATTTGCTGGTGCAAATGCACAAACCTATTGTAAAACAAACCCCTTCATTTGTCGATATCCAAGGGGAAAAGAAAACAAACGAAAATCAAAATTCCCTGCCTTCCAAAGAAAGCAGGGAATGAAAGGGGTTATTTGCGCAGCTGCTTCAGCGCATCTTTCAGTTTTTTCTGAACTACCACACGGTAGGCCGGGGCATATTTTGCCCGGTACACATCGGAATGGTGAACGGAAGGATAGCCTTTTTCTTCATAGCGGATCATGAACAGATCCATCTCCACCGGGTCAAAGGGCGTTTCGTCCTGCTCGGCCAGCTTTTGCAGCACACGCAGGTTTTGCCGGAAATCCTTTTTTGTGGCGGTGGTGGATTGGGCCGCTTCCAGAAACAGCCGCAGGATGAATTCGCTGCCAATACCCTTTTCCACACAGGGGCGCAGGTTCAGCCTGCACAGCCCGTTGCCGATGGATTCGTACAGGGGCTGCTTTTCCCCCGGGGTGAGGGAAGCCATTTCCTGCTGCAGCATGAGGGCGGCCTTTTTTCCGTCCCGGATCATGTGGCCGGGGCCGAAAGTGTGCTGGTACACCAGCTTCACAGCGTCCTGGGGCTGCATATCAGGGTATGCTTCAAAATGGGCAAGCAGAATATCTTCCAGCATAGGGCATATCCTTTCAGAAGATCACTTCAGGTGCCAGATCTTTTCGTTGTATTCGGCAATGGTGCGGTCGGAGGAGAAGATGCCGGACATGGCGGTGTTGGTGATGGCCATCTTCAGCCACTTTTCCTTGTTCTGGTAATCTTCATTCACACGGCGCTGGGCCATGGAATAGGAACCGAAATCCTTCAGCACGAAGTAGGGATCGGAGAAGAGCAGGTTGTGGTAGATATCCTGCAGGGTGGCGGGGTTATCGGGGAAGAGGGTGCCGTCGATGATCTGGGTGAGGGCACGGCGAATTTCGGCATTGGTTTCGTAGATATGCATGGGGGAGTAGGTGCCTTCCCGGTACAAATCCACCACGGTATCGGAGCGCATACCGAAAATATAGATATTATCCATGCCAACCTGTTCTGCAATTTCCACATTGGCCCCGTCCATGGTGCCGATGGTGACGGCGCCGTTCATCATGAACTTCATGTTGCCGGTGCCGCTGGCTTCCTTGCTGGCGGTGGACAGCTGTTCGGAAAGATCTGCGGCGGGCATCAGCATTTCGGCGCTGGAAACGTCATAGTTTTCCAGGAACACAACCTTCAGGAACTGCTTGGCCCGGGGGGAGCGTTCAATCAGCTTGGAAATGGCCACGATCATGCGGATGATCTGCTTGGCAATGTAATAGCCGGGGCTGGCCTTGGCGCCGAACACGAAACAACGGGGCGTCATGGTGAAATTGGGGTCATCCATGGTGCGGTTATACAAAACCATGATGTGCAGGGCGTTCAAAAGCTGGCGCTTGTATTCGTGGAGGCGCTTGGCCTGCACGTCGAACATGAATTCGGGGGCAATATCCATCTTCTGCCGGCGCATGAGCAGATCGGAGAAACGCTTTTTGTTTTCATACTTGATCTGTTCAAATTCCTTGCGGAACGCTTCGTTATCCTTGAAGGGAAGCAATTCCTTCAGCAGCTGGGGCTCCCGAACCCACTTATCGCCGATGGAATCGCAGATCAGGTGGGTCAGCTTGGGGTTGGCGTTCATCAGCCACCGGCGGTGCGTGATGCCGTTGGTGATGGCGCTGAACTTTTCGGGCATGAATTCGTTATAATCGTGGAAGGTATCCTTCTTGAGGATATCGCCGTGCAGCTGGGAAACGCCGTTGACGGAATAGCTCATGGCCACGCACAGGTTAGCCATATGCACCATATCATAGGCGTTCACAGCCATCCGGGCAATGCGGGGATCATGGCC
>JAZUQI010000220.1:0-5597 GCA_045605625.1 Clostridia bacterium | reverse complement strand
GGATATTGGGGAAGGGTTTTTTCCGTTTTTTCCACCAGGGCCACCACATGGCCCCCCTGGCCCATGGAAATGAAGCGCATTTCCTGCCCCCCCAGCTTCCGGGCAGCGGCATTGCCATCCGCCCTTTCGTTTTCCACCTGGGGGCCTT
The DNA here is from genome assembly GCA_045605625.1 of Clostridia bacterium. Lineage (GTDB taxonomy): Bacteria > Bacillota > Clostridia > Christensenellales > Aristaeellaceae > RUG563. The sequence goes on along the minus strand of JAZUQI010000220.1, from coordinate 5,449 downwards.
TCCAGCACACCGCCATGCCCCCCACCTGCACAAAAGGCAGAAGGTATTCGCACAAAACGTTCATGGGGGCCACGGCCCGGGCCACCGCCCGGTCATAGCTTTCCCGGTGGGCCTCCAGGCGGCCAAAGGTTTCCGCCCGGTCGTGAAAAATGCGCACGTTTTCCAGCTGCAAGGCATCGCACACCGCCTGCAGGAAGGTGCACCGCTTTTGCTGGGCTTCCAGCAGCGTCATGTGCAAATCCGGCCGGGCGGCGGCCATCACCAGCCCCGGGAACCCGGCCCCGGTACCCACGTCAATCACCCGGCACCCTTCCGGAAACAGCCCTTCCTGCAAAAGGGGCAAAAGGCAATCCACAAAATGCCTGTCCTTCATTTCTTCTTCCGGCACGCTGGTTAAATCCATTTGCCGGTTCCATTCAATCAACAAAGCCAGGTATTTTTCCAGCCGCTCCACCCCATCCGGGGGAAGAAAAATGCCGGCGTTTTCCAATGCCTGTTTCATAATCAGGTATGTTCCTTTCCGATTCCCATAATTTGCAGCATCACCATTTCCAGGGCGCCGTTTTCCATCAGCTGGCCGCTTTTCACCTGGTATTCCGTATCGGTGCAAAGCTGGGCCATTTTTTTCAGCTGGCCGGTGGCATAGCGCTTGGCCAGGCTCAGCGTTTTGGGAACGGCGAAGGAAGGAATGCCTATTTCCGCCCCGATCTGGGCCGGGTTTTTCCCAGCGGCGGCCATGGCGGCAGCGTAATACAACTGGCGGCACTGGCGGCCCAGAATGGAAAGCAGCATCATCCGCTCCTCCCCCTCCCGAAGCAGGCCGTCCAGCATGGCCATGGCCCGGGCGCCCTTGCCGGAAAGCAGGGTATCCGCCAGGTCAAACACCTTGTATTCCACGCTTTTGACGCAAATGGCGTCAATATCCTCTTTGGTCACTTCCGTGCGCTCCCCAAGGAAGGCAATCAGTTTTTCCAGTTCGTTGGACAGAAGGGTTAAATCCCGTCCGGCGGAAAACCACAATTGCTGGCAGCAGGGGAAGCTGATTTTTTTGCCCCCTTTATCCAGCTGCCGGGCAATCCACCGGGTCAGCTCCTGGTCGTCCAGTAAATCGAAGGATACCAGGGTGGCCCGCTTTTTTAATAACTGATAAAACTTCTTCCGCCCATCCGCCTTGCCCCGGACGTAAAACACAATGCAGGCCGTTTCCGGCAAATCCAGAAAATATTCCTGATACCGCTCGATGGCCTTTTCTTCATCGTATTCCTTGGGCTTTTCCCCGGAAAGCAGGGCGCAGCTGCGCACCTCCACAAACCGCTTATCGCTCATAAAGGGCAGGGTTTCTGCGGCGGCAATGAGGGCATCCGGGGCAGGGTCATACAGCCGCACATCGTTCATGGCGGCAAAATCCCCCCCCGCCACCTGCCTGCGCAGCGCCTGCAGGGCGGAATGCTTGGTGAATTCTTCCTCCCCTTCAAACAGGTAGCATTTTTCAATTTTCCCGTTTTTCAGGGCGGTAAAAAATTCCGTATGCTTCATGGCATCTCCTGTTGGATGGGCAGATAAGGGGCAATTTCCGCCACGCCCTTGCGGCAAGTGACGGTGATGGCACCCCTCTCCCCTGTATTGTAAACCGAAACGCCGTATTTTTCAAGCCGGGCCAGCGTATCTTCATGGGGCAATGCATCGCTGTATCCGGCGGAAATCAGGGCGGCAGCGGGCGTTACCTGCTGCAAAAAGGCTTCCCGGGTGGCATCCCGGCTGCCGTGATGGGCCACTTTCAGCAGATCCGCATCCCGGGCGGCGTACAGTTCATAATCCCCTTCCAGGTCGGAAGCATGCAAAAGCCGCACCCCGTCCATTTCGCACAAAAGGGACAGGCAATAGCGGTTGGCATCCTGCCCCGGCACCACGGCGTTTTCCATGGGCCACAGGGCGGTGAAGCGGCACCTTGCCGTTTCAAAATATTCCCCGGCATGCATGGCATACACCGGCACGTTCAGATCACGCAAACGCTCCATCACCCGGAGGCTATCCCCGTCCGCCAGGGCAAAAAAGGCCTGATGGGGCACAATCACCCGGCGGATCACAACCCCGTTTTCCAGCAGCTGCTCCACCCCCAGGCAATGGTCCTTATGCAGATGGGTGATGACCAGCGTATCCGCCCTGCGGCCCGTGCTGCGCAGGAAGGCGGCCACATCGCCGCCGTATTCCCCGGCATCGATCACCACCGTTTCCTTCCCGTCCAATACCACCGCCGCATCCGCCTGCCCCACGGAAAACTGAATGTACTGCACATCCCGGCAGGCGGTACATTGCCATACCGCTACGCTGCAAATAACCAGCGCCCCGGCCGCCAGCTGCCGCCCTCTCTTTTTCCCCAGCACCACAAAACCGCTGACCAGCAGGAAAGCCCCCAGCACCGCCGCCACCACATACCAGGGAAGCTGCGGCACCGGAAGCTGCACAAAGGGCAGCTGCCCGGCCCAGAGGACGAAAGCCTCCACGGCGGTGGTGAGGATATGGATGGGCACCGCCAGGGTTTGGGCAGCCTCCAGCCAGATGCACCCCAGCCCCAGCAAAACGCCATACACCGGCAAAAGGGCCATGAACAAAACGCACACAAAGGGATTGAGGATAAGGCCGATGATGGATACGCTGTGGAACAATTGCACCGAAGGCAGCAAAAGCCCCACGGATGCAGAAAGCGTGACCAATAGGTTGCTGCCAAGGGCGGTTTTCTTCAGCCGCCGGCACTTTTTTTCCAGTTTGGGCAGCACAAGGAAAATGCCCAGCACCGCCCCGAAGGATAACTGAAAACTGCCGCTGAACAGGGCCATGGGGTTTTGCAGCAAAATCAAAAGAAAGGCGGCGGAAACCACCGTCAGCCAATCCCGTCCCCGCCACACCATGCGGCGATAGGCATTCAGCAGCATAAATACCGCCGCCCGAACCGCCGGGGCCGGAAACCCCAGCATGCCGCAATACACAAACAAAAACAGCCCCATCACCAAAAAGCGCAGTTTTCCGCTGCACCGCTTGGGGATCAGCTTCATCACGCAATAGGAAAGCATGGATACATGCAGCCCCGAAACGGACAGAATATGGGCCACCCCGGCCTTGCTGAAGCTATCCTGCACATCCTGGGGCAGCCTTGCCTTTTCCCCCAGAAGCAAGGCCCTTGGCAGGGCGCTGGCGGACTGAAACACATTTTCCAGCCGCTGGGATAAATAGGTTCTGCACCGGTACAAAAAGGTGGAAATGCCCCGGCTTTCCTGGCCCAATATGGCCAGATCCTTGGCGCCGGATACCCCCACATGAATGCCCTTTTCCAATAGGAACAGGCGAAAATCAAACCCAAATGGATTATCCTGCCGGGCGGGCTGATACACCTTGCCAATGAAGCGCACCCGCTGGCCGTCCGTTGGCAAAAGGAAGTTTTCTGCATCGGGGTAATACGTCCAGTACACGGTGCCAAGGGAAATATTTCCCTTCTCCCCTTCCATCACCGCCTGTTCCAGATAGCCCTGGGCGGTGCCATCCGGCCGCAATACCACTTCCTCCGCCACAATGCCTTCGATGGGGCATTTTTCATAGGCAGGCAACGGCTTATGGGCGATACGCCCAGAAAGAAACAACCCCAGAAACAAAAAGGCGCCCATCCAGCCCAGCACCGCCCGCTTTTGCAGCCGCCGCAGCACCACCGCCGCAAGCAGGCACAAAACAAGCCCCGACAACACAAGCCGGGGCTGCCACGGGAAATAAACCCCCAGCACCACGCCTGCGCCGTACAGCGCAGCGCAGGCCGCCAGGGGACGCTGATGATGGAAGGGCCGTGCCTTCACAGGGAAATCACCAGGCCCTGTTCCACCGCTTTTGTATGGGCAAAAACGGAGGAAGCCTCCTGCTCCATGGTGGCCTTTTCATGGCCCACGGGCAGGTGGGTGAGGTACAATTGCTTTACATGCGCCTGCAGGGCTGTTTCCGCCGCTTTCTTGGCGCTGAGGTGGGGCTTATTTTCCGCCCATTCCGTTTCCAGAAACGCCGCATCGCACAAAAAGGCATCCGCCTCCTTGGCAAAGGCCGCTAAATTTTCGCAGGTATTGGTATCCCCGGAAAACACAAGAGCCTTTCCCTCCGCTTCCAGCCGGATGGCCCGGCAGGGCACGGGATGGCGCACGGGCAAGGTGGTGATGCCAAGCCCGGCCAGCTGCATTTTTTCCGGGTAAGGCATTACGTCATACACATCTGCGCTCAGCAAATTCCGCAACGGGGATGCATCTTCCGGGGGCACAAACAGGGGCAGCTTCACCCCACGCTGCTGTAAATAATAGGTTAAAACCAGCAAATCGGCGGCATGGTCATAATGCAGATGGGACAGCAAAATGCCACTGAGTTTCGCCGGATCCGCCTTTTGCATCAGGCGGCCCAGCACGCCGCTGCCGCAATCCATCAAAAGCAGTTTTCCATCCTGCTCCACCAGATAACCGCTGGTGGCCCCTCCGGCCGGGGGATACGGGCCATGGCAGCCCAGCACATGCAGTTTCATTTGCAGCCCCCCTTAAAACTGTTCCAGGCTTTCAGCAAAATCGCTGTGCAGTTCCCGGTCCAGTTCCCGGTTCCGGGCCACAAATTTGGCCGCATTGCGGATCACTTTCTGCACATGTTCGTTATGGTAGGAGGGCAGGGTTTCATGGCCGGGCTGGAAATAGAACACCTTGCCGTAGCCACGGTCAAACAGGCAGGCGGAGCGGAACACTTCGCCGCTTTGGTACCAGCCAAGGGCCAAAAGGGCATCCGGCGCCGGAATATCAAACCTTTCGCCGTACATTTCTTCCGCTTCCAGTTCAAAATGCAGAGGCACCCCCCGCATGATGGGATGGGCCGGCTCAATCACAAAAAGCCTTTCCCTTTCGTTCATTTCATGCCAGCGCAGGCTGCACTGGGTGCCCATCAGCCGCTGGAAAATTTTGCTTTCGTGGCCGCTGTGCAAAACGATCAGCCCCATGCCCCGCAGCACATGGCCCTGCACCCGGGCAACAATTTCATCCGGCACCTGGCCGTGCTTGCAATGGCCCCACCAGATCAATACATCCGTATCCTTCAGAATTTCTTCCGTCAGGCCGGCTTCTTCCTGGGAAAGCCAGGCTTTTTTCACTTCAAAATCCGCCCCGGGGAACATATCCGCAACCGCCCCCAGCAGCCCTTCTTTATACACCTTCAATACTTCAGGATTGGTTTCCTGCACGCTGTCTTCATTCCAAACAGTAATTTTGATAGCCATATTCACTTCGTCCTTTCCGACGCAAATTCGTTATTTCCATTATACAGCCAGCCTCCCCACAAATCAAGGCCTTTCCGTCATCAGTCGGTTTGAATTTGTCATTTATCAGGGCCCTTTTCACCTTGGCAGAACGGGACAAAAATGCTATAATGAACCATCTTGATTGAA
>JAZUQI010000219.1:0-3308 GCA_045605625.1 Clostridia bacterium | reverse complement strand
GCGGGCATAATGAAAACAAAAAAAGCCGCAGAGATAAAAGCAAGCTTCCCCTTCTGGGCCCTTTTTCGTTTCCTCCGGATACTATGCATCCGGCAGGCGGCGAAACGCCGCCCCGCCCGTGGGGAGGTTGGAATTCAGAATTAGTAATTTAGAATGTAGAATGCAGAATTCAGAATTTGTTTTCTCCGTAGGGGAGGGGCTTGCCCCTCCCGTTTTTTTACCGTCCCCCCAAAGCCTTCCCCTGGAGGGGAAGGTGGGCGCCAAAGGCGGGCGGATGAGGTGGTATATGGCCCCATTGTGTAAAGGGGGCTGGGTGGAAAATCACAAGAATAATCTACACTAAATTTCACCCTTGGCAGCATTCTTATGTACATGTTCATGGGGCATTGCTTTATGATGATGATAATGATCGTGATTTTCGTTATTTTCACCATGAACATGAATATGGGTGTGGGTATGCGTATGCTGGTGAGTATGAACCATATCCCCATGCCTGTGTTCGTGTGTATGGATGTGGTTATGTTCATGCGTGTGTTGCAATTCAATGGTATCCTTAATCATAAAATAGGTGCTGATTATCATCACAATCAGGGCAAGATAGAACTGAACGGCAGGTCTTTCTCCCAGAATCAGCATGCCAAATGCTACGCCAAGGAACGGGGCAATGGAATAATATGCACTTGTTTTGGCAGCCCCCAAATCCTTTTGAGCCATAACGTAGAAATAAATACTAAGTCCATAGGCCACAAAACCAAGGAACAATACACACACCATCCAAAAAACGGTAGGAATACTTTCGCCAATCATCAGGGCAACAATCAAACTGCCAAGGCCGGAAAAAATGCCTTTAATAACCACAATTTCAATGGAGCTTTTGTTGCTGATCATTCTAGTGCAGTTATTTTCAATGCCCCAGCACAAACAGGCACCGAAAACAAACAAAGACCCAATGTTAAATTCAAAAGATCCTGTCCCTTCAAACGAAAGAATCGCACTTGCACCCGTTACCAATACAATGGCAATCCACAATTTTTTGGAAATAACCTCTTTGAAAACCAACAGCGCTATCAGCGATGTGGCAACAATTTCAAAATTATTGATCAAGGAAACATTCGCCGCATTGGAAAATTTGATTCCAAACATCAGCAGAATGGGTGCAATAATATCCAGCACCACCATGGCGATGGTATAAGGCAGTTCCTTTTTCGTTAATGGTTCCGTCGGTGCCTTTTTTCCAATTGCCTTGACAATCATGCTGTAAACAAACATGCCCAAGCCTGCACCCAAGTATAAAAATGCCGCCATCATCGTTGGTTCAACCAAACCAAGCAGCATCTTTGAAAATGGCACATTGATTGCATACAGCGCTGCTGCAATGATGGCATATAGGGTAGCCAAATTCTTTATTTTCATGAAACTTCCTTCGTCAAACACAAATTTTCCCTTTCATTCTATCACAGAAATAAAAAACCGCAAGCTTTGATTGGCTTACGGTTTTTGTTTTTTATTTTTTTATTTCGCAAAAATCCGCACCGGCAGCACCAGGAACGTGAAAGCATTGCCTTCCACCGGCAAAATCATGCAGGGGGATACGTTGCTGTTAAAGCACATTTTCAGCCGTTCATCACTGATGTTGTGGATAATATCCGTCAGGTACCGGGAATTGAATGCGATGGAAAGTTCATTGCCTTCAAAGCCGATATCCAGTTCTTCATGCACGTCGCCCCGTTCCGCATTGGCCGTCATTTCCATCACGCCGCCGGGCTGCAGGTGCAGGTAGATCAGGTTATTTTTCCCTTCCCGTGCCATCAGGCTGCAACGGTCAATGGCCTCGGCAAACTGGGTGCGGGTCACCATTACTTCGGTGGCCCAGGAGGTGGGCAGAATTTTCTGATAATCAATAAATTCCCCGGTGAGCAGCGTGCCGTATACCTTCACCGTGCCGAAAGTGTACATGATGTGGGAGTGATTGAAAATAATTTCCACATTTTCATCGCTGTCCGGCAGCATTTTGCTTACTTCGCCCAAAATCCGCCCCGGCACCACGGTATTCAGCTGGGTTTTTATGCCCAGGTCGTTTTCCGCTTCAATGCGCTGCAGGGCAAGCCGGAACCCATCCAGCCCCACCAGCAGCGTTTCTTCCGGATGCACTTCCATCAGAATGCCGGTGAGGATCTTACGGCTTTCGTCATTGGAAACGGCAAACTGCACCCGGCTGATGGCGTCCCGGAAGCGGTTGCAGGGCAAATCCACCCGATGCTCCCCATTGATATCCCGGATTTCCGGGTATTCTTCCGCTGCCATGCAGCTCATGGACGTATTGCTGCCCCGGCTGCGAATGGCGGCACGCATTCTTTCATCCACCCGGATATCCACTTCCCCGGCCGGCTGCTTGCGCATCATTTCGGCAAAAAGCTTGGCCGGAAGTAGGGCGCACCCTTCTTCTTCCACCATGGCGTTCACCCTGGCCTTGATGGTGATTTCCCCATCCGTGCAGGTGAGCAGCAGACTGCTTTCATCCGTTTCAATCAAAACGCCGTCATACACCTGCTTGGCCGGGCGGGCGGCAATGGCCCGGGTGACCATACCCAAACCATAATTCATTTCATCCGTCTGTACACGAAAATGCATATTCTTCATTCCTTTCAAACGGCAGGCAAAACATCCGCCGGCCCTTTCCTACTGTAGTAGTAGTATATATTATATAGTAGTAGTAGTTTGCCTGTGGAAAACGTGGAAAACTGCCACAAACCAAGGCCAGGCTTTGCTTTTTGCCGTGGATATCCCTTGGGATAAAACGGGATAAATTGCGGATAATTCCGCCCTGGGCCCTTTTTACCTGCTATGGCCTTTTTTCCCATTCCTGCCTCCTTTCTATTTTCGCACATCCTTTGCAAAATTGCAAGTCATTTTGATAAGCCCCCGGCAATTTCTGCTGCATTTTTCCTTTTTCCACATTTTCCACAATTCCTCCTTTCACACTTTGGGGATAAAAAAACCTTGATGAATAAAGCATTCTATGCTTTTCATGCCCGGTTTATGCACAGTTTTTCATACATTTATCCCCACAAGAGAACGTTGTGGGGCTTCACCCCACGCCCTATACGGCGCATTGCCTCTTGACAAGTCGGATCGTAGCCATGTCGTTCTGTGAGCCAAGGAGTTGTTTCATACATTTGTCTTCCTAAGACCGCTTGGCCTCCGACTTTTTTCATGCCCGGTTTATGCACAGTTTTTCATACATTTATCCCCACAAGAGAACGTTGTGGGGCTTCACCCCACGCCCTATACGGCGCATTGCCTCTTGA
>JAZUQI010000218.1:0-6219 GCA_045605625.1 Clostridia bacterium | reverse complement strand
GATGGCCTTGTCCAGCCAATCCTTGCCTTCGGTGAAGCGGCACACGATGTAAGAAACCACATAGTCACCGGCAGCGTTCACCATCGTAGCCGGGGGATCCACCAGGTTGCCCAGGGCAATGGCGCTGGGATAAGCAATTTCCATTTGATCCGGGAAGAACAGGGTGCACAGCACCAGTTCGCCCACGCCGCCGCCGCCGGGGATACCGCTCAAGGCCACGGAGGAGAAGATAGCCACAATGATGGCCAGAATGGCGTTGCCGGTATTAAAGGGCATACCGAAGAGGCCGAACAGGAAGGCCACTTTGATGATGGCGCTCATGGAGGAGCCGTCCATGTGCATGGTGGCGCCCAGGGGCAGCACCACTTCGGACACTTCCTTGGGGATGCCGGTATCTTCTGCGGCTTCCATGTTGGTGGGGATGGTGGCCACGGAGGAGCAGGTGCCGAAGGAGACGGCTGCCGGCTTGAACAGGTGGCGGAACATTTCCTTGATGCCCTGCTTGCCGCCGCCGAAACGGGCATAGATGGGGAAGAAAATGAGCATGTAGGCAAAGCACATCACATAGTAGATGATGAGGGTTTTGCTGTAATCGCTGATCAGTGCGGGGCCATAGGTGGCCACCAGATAGGCGAAGAAGCCGAAGAAAGCAATGGGCGCATAATAGGAAATCAGCTTCACCATTTTCAGGATGCATTCGGTGAGGTTATTCAGCATGGCGGCCACAGGCTTGCCCTTTTCACCGGCCATCTGTACGCCAAAGCCAAACAGCACGCTGAACACAATCAGGGGCAGCATGGCCCGGCGGGAGAGCAGCTCCACAAAGTCCGGCTTGGTGAAGAAATTGATAATCATATCCGCAAAGCCCAAGGTTTCGCCCACTTCACCGGCCTGGGAAGTGTAGGTGGAGGATACCAGGCCGCCGGGGATCAGCAGCGTTACCACGTACATCAAAACGGCGGCAATCCCGGCGGTAACCAGGAACGTGATCACCGTGGTGCCCATCACCTTGCCGGCCCGCTTGGCGCTTTGCATATTGGCAATGGCGGAAGAGATGGAGCAGAACACCATGGGCACCACCACGCAGAACATCAGGTTAATGAACAGGGTGCCAAGGGGCTCCAGCGCCGTGGCCCCGGGCCAGAAAGCGCCGGTGATGCAGCCGGCCACAATGGCCACCAGCATGCTGAGGATAAACCAGTAGTTTTTCAGAAATTTTTTCATTCTGTTCCACCTCATTTTTGTTTTTCGTTACTTGTATTATAACATTGCTTTTTTTCCTTATATAGCGTATAATATGCATAAAATATGGCAAAACCTGCTTTTTCGGAGGAAATATGGAAAAGAACCTGTCCCGGGGCTATCTGCATGAGGATTACCGCCTGTTTCATTCCCTGGATCAGAAGGATATGGATTTTGAAGCCCACAGCCATGATTTTCACAAAATGGTGTTCTGCCTGCAGGGCCGGGTCACTTATATCATGGAAGGCAACAGCTATGAACTGCAGCCATGGGATATTCTGCTCATTCCGGAGCATCAGATACATCGTTCCATCCTGCATGGGGAAAGCCTGTATGAGCGGATGATTCTGTTTGTAAACGATGGCTTTTTGCGCTCCTTTCAGGAGGATGCCCTGCTGCGGCCTTTTGAAAAACCGGCGCTGTACCGGCCGTCTGCCCATCAACGGGCCGGGCTGGTGGAGAAATTGAAGGAAATGGAGCGCTGCGCCAAAAAGGCTTTTGCCGGGCATCGCCTGATGCAGGATACCTATTTATTGCAGTTTTTTCTGGAGCTGGGGGCGCAGATGGCATCCGCCGGGGAAATGCCGGCCAGCGCTGTGCGCACGGACCCGAAAATTCACCAGATGCTGGATTACATCAACAGCCACCTGAAGGAGGATATGGCGGTGGAGCGCCTGGCCCGGCAGTTTTTCATCAGCCCCTCCCATCTGATGCACACCTTCAAGGCCCACACCGGCCTGAGCGTGCACCAGTACATCCGCCAGAAGCGGCTGAACTTTGCCTGGGAACGCATCCGGGCCGGGGAAGGGGTGCTGAACGCCGCCGGGCAGGCCGGGTTCGGGGATTACAGCGCCTTTCTGAAAGCCTTCCGTAGGCAGTATGGCTGCAGCCCCCGGGAAGTGAAGTAAAGGCAGGGCAGGATCACCGGGGCAGGGGCTTATGCAGCCCCTGTACCCCGCAGCAGGGCCATTGGCCCTGCACCCTTTCTGCGATGGGGAGATAATGGAAAGCCAACGTTATTCCGCATGAAACATGAAGGGGAAGTAACGGAATCCACGGGCGCAATGAAAACAAAAAAGCGCAGCGGCGAAAGTAAACTTTCACCCATGCGCTTCTTTCGTTTTCCCCGGATGCCATGCATCCGGCAGGCGGCGTTCCGCCGCCCGGCCCGTGGAAGAGACGGCGAGATGAGGTTGCAATTTTCCGCTTATCGGATACAGCATGAAGTGAAAACGCTCCGCAGGGAGGAAACTGTTTCAGCATTTTCCCGTCTCTCTTACACAAAAAAACCAGAGGTTTTTCCTCTGGTTGATTTTCATTATCGTTTTTTCTTGTCGCCCATGAATTTGCTGAAATCCTGCCAGTTTTCCAGCGTCATGCAGCAGCCCCGGGCGGTGCATTCCTGAGGGTCTTCCGCCAGGCGGCAATCCACCTTCAGGCTCATCTGGATGGCCTCGCACAGGCCGCTCAGCATAGCGCCGCCGCCGGTGAGCACCATACCGGAATCGAAAATATCGGAAACCAGTTCGGTGGGGGTATGTTCCAGCACGCCGTGGATGGCTTCCAGCAATTCCTGCAGCGGCACTTCCATGGCTTCGGTAATTTCATCGCTGGTGATGCGCATCAGCTTGGGCAGGCCGGTGAGCAAGTTCCGCCCGGTGATTTCCATATAGAATTGTTCGCTTCTGGGGATGGCGGAACCGATGGTGATTTTCAAATCCTCCGCCGTCAGGGGGCCGATAAAGAAATTATGCTTCCGGCGCAGGTAGCGGATGATGGCGTCATCAAAGGCATCGCCGCCAATTTTGATCACTTCCCGCACCACCAGCCGGCCCATGGAAATCACGGCAATTTCCGTCATGCCGCCGCCGATATCGCAAATCATCTGGCCGGAGGCATCGCCGATGGGCAAACCGGCACCCAGGGCAGCGGCAATGGGCCGCTCCATCATATACGTGCGCCGGGCACCGGCCTCAAACAGGGCGGAAATCAACTGATGCCGTTCCGATTCATTCACCCCATTGGGCACGGAAAGCAGCACACGGGGGCCGCCGATCAGGTGCTTGCCCACCACTTTGGTCACAAAATAGCGCAGCATAGCGCTTGCCAGGTCAAAATCGGCAATCATGCCCTCTGCCAGGGGGCGCATCACCTGAATGTTGCCGGGGGCACGCCCCAGCATGCGGTGCGCATCTTCGCCCACGGCCAGCACGTTCCGCGTATCCCGGTCCACAGCAATAACGGCAGGTTCGTTCAGTACGCTGCCCTTGCCTTTGCCGTGAATGACCACGCTGGATGTGCCCAGATCAATGCCGATATCCAGAACCGTTGCCATGAAAAGAATCTCCTCTTACCACGAAAGATTTCTTCTGATTATTCGACGTGATTGCCGAAAATCCTTCAAATTGGAACAAATTTGGGTGACATTCGCCACTTTTTTCAAAATGACGGGGTTTTATGCCCTTCCAACCACCACTTTTACATCTTTTTCCTGCCAAAGCATGGCTGTGAACATACTATACCACTTTTTTGCTTTCTTGGCAAGTACAGCCAGGAAAGGGGCTGGGCAATCTTGCGGTTTTTTTACAAATGCGCTACAATAGAAGGAGGGAAGGAGGGGAAGATATGCGTTTTACCACGGCACAGCAGGCGGCCATTGATGCCCGGAACCGGGATGTGCTGGTAAGTGCGGCGGCCGGCAGCGGCAAAACGGCGGTGCTGGTGGAAAGGGTGTTATCCCTGCTTCGGGAAGGCCGCCGGATTGACCGGATGCTGATCGTCACTTTCACAAGGGCGGCTGCCGGGGAAATGCGGGAGCGTATCGGCCAGCGCCTGGAAAAGGAAGGGGAGAGGGACCCCCACCTGCGCCGGCAGTATATGCTGCTGCCCCGGGCGCATATCTGCACCTTGCATGTGTTTTGCTACGGCCTTTTGCGAGAACATTTTGAGGCGGTGGGCATTGATCCCCTTTGCCGCATTGCCGATCAGGATAAATTGGATGCCCTGCACAAACGGGCGGTGGACCGGGTGATGGAAGAGATGTACGCCGCCCCGGATGAAAATGAACAGGCGCTCATCGATCAGTTTGAAGACAGGCAAATTGAAGAAATGCTGGGCCAGCTGGAAACGTTTCTTTTGTCCCAGGCCAGCCCCGATGCCTTTGCCGAAAAATGGGGCAGCGAAGAAGAAAACAGCCTTTCTTATTGGCTGCAGGTATTATCCCGGCTCAGCCTTTCCCACCTGGCCGGGGCGGCGGAGCGGATGGAGCAAATGGAAAAGCTTGCCCAGCTGCCTGGCTTTCCGGAACGGTATTTGTCCACGGTGGATCTGGATGGCCAGTTGACGGCCCAGCTGCAAAATGAAGCCAGGCTGGGCCAAATCACCGGGGGCGAAACCAAGTTTGACCGGCTTTCCAGCAAAAAAGCCCAGATGGAAGATGATCCTTCCCTGATAGAGCAATATAAATCCCTGCGGGAGGAATGGAAGGAATGCATCCGTTCTGCAAGGGGCCTTTTGCCCTCTGATGAAAAGCTGGCCCAGCAGGATATTGGCCACACCCTTCCTGCCCTGCGGGCCCTGTTTGGCCTGGCGAAAAAGGTGATGGCCTGCTATTTTTCCCTGAAACAGCAGCGGAATTATTTGGATTACAGCGATCTGGAGCATCTCTCCCTCCGGGCCTTGCAGGATGAACGGGTGCGCCAGGATGTGGCCGGCCGGTATGATGCCCTGTTTGTGGATGAATACCAGGATGTATCCGGCATTCAGGAGGCCATTTTGAACGCCCTGCATCAGGGGCAGGAAAATATGCTGTTCATGGTGGGGGATGTGAAGCAGAGCATTTACCGCTTCCGCCTGGCGGACCCCACCTTGTTCCTGCACAAATACAATACCTTTTCCGAAGCGGCGGATGCCCCTTGCCGGAAAATCATTTTCCAGCAGAATTTCCGCTCCGATGATTTGGTGTTGCAGGCGGTAAACCAGGTGTTTGCCCACGCCATGCGGGAAGAGGAAACGGAAATTGCCTATGATGCGGCGGCCATGCTGTACCCCGGCGGCAATAAACGCATGGGTGCGCCGGTGGAAATCTGCCTTTTGCAAGGGGATGAAGAAGAGGGCGACGGGGAACTGACCAAGGCCTATCGCTACGAAGCGGCCTATGTGGCCAAGAAAATAAAGGAAATGATGCGCACGGTGACCGTGGCGGAAGGGGAGGGCAGCCGTCCCCTGCGCTACCGGGATATTGCGCTGTTGATTCGCAATGCCTCCGGCCGGGCGCCTTATATTGCCAAGATATTGCAAAATGCCGGTATTCCGGTGTACAGCGATGCGGATGCCCAGTTTTTTGATTTGCCGGAAGTGGAGGATATGCTGCATCTGTTGCAGGTGATTGATAATCCTTTGCAGGATATTCCCCTGCTCAGTTCCCTGCGCTGCCCCTGCTTTGATTTTACGGAGGAAGAACTGGCCCGGATTCGCCTGGTGGATCAAGCCCCCCACACCCCTTTTCATCAGGCCTTCCTGAAAGTGATGGAGGGGGAAGGCGTGCTCAGCGAAAAGGCACGCAGCGTGTGGAAGCAATTGGAGGAATGGCGGTTCCTATCGGTAAACCTGCCTTTGGATCGGCTGATCAGCCGGGTGATGGAGGAATCGGGGCTGTATATGCGTGCCGGGGCGTATAGCGACGGCGAACTGCGGCAAGCCAATTTGCGACTGCTGACGGAACAGGCCCAGGGGGAAGCGGCAGCGGAAGGCCTTTCTGCGTTCCTGCGGGAAACGGGCCGGGTGCGCAGCGGCGATGATATGAAAACTGCCAAGACATTGGGCGAAAACGAAGATGTGGTGCGGATCCTCACCCTGCACAAATCCAAGGGATTGCAGTTCCCGGTGGTGTTTTTGCTGGAAATGGCCCGCTCCTTTAACCGGGACCGGGAAACCACCCTGCGGCTGCACATGCGAAACGGGGCCGCCCTGAAATTT